>JALOQT010000108.1 GCA_025453375.1 Phycisphaerales bacterium
TCATGCCCAAAAGCGTCGACAAGGTGATGCACTGGATCGCGCCGGGCCTGTCGCTGGTGCCGGCGCTGCTGGCGTTTGCCGTCATTCCGTGGGGCGGGCAGTGGAGCGTGCCGGCGTTTACGATCCCCGTGCTCAACTGGGAGATCGCGGCCCCGACGGTGACGGTCGCCGCGGCGAACATCAGCATCGGCATCGTCTATGGCCTGGCCGTCGCTGCGCTGGGCGTCTATGGCCTGACGCTTGGCGCGTGGGCGAGCAACAACAAGTATTCATTCCTCGGTGGCCTGCGTGCCGCCAGCCAGATGCTGGCGTATGAAATCCCCATGGGGCTGATGTTCCTGGTCGTGCTGCTGACTGTCGGCAGCCTGATGCCGATGGACATCATCAAGTATCAGCAGGAGCACGGGTGGCTGATCTTCGCCCAGCCGCTGGCGGCGGTCATCCTGTTCATCAGCTTCCTGGCGGAGTGCAACCGCGCCCCGTTTGATAACGCCGAGTGTGAGAACGAACTCGTCGGCGGATTCCATACTGAGTTTTCGTCGATGCACTTCGGCGTCTTCTTCCTGGCCGAGTATGCCCACGTCATCACCGGCTCGGCGGTCTTCGCGGTGCTCTTCCTGGGCGGGTTCCAGATCCTGCCGGGGGTGGATTTCCCGGGCGTCGCCCCGCACGCGAGCTTCCTGGGCGTGCTGCTGAGCTTTGCGATCCTCTTCGGCAAGACCGTCACGCTGGTCTGCCTGGTCATCGCCATCCGCTGGACGCTGCCTCGCATGCGGTTTGACCAGATCATGCAAGTCGGCTGGCAGGGCCTGATCCCGATCAGCATGGTCATCCTGCTTGTCACGACCTTGGCGGTCTTCTTCGGCCTCACGGCGTGGTGGCAGCTCCTGCTGCTGAATGTCGGCATCCTGGCCCTGGTCATCGCCATCCAGCCGCTCGTCCCGCGGACGATGAGCAACAGGCGCATCCCGCTGGTCGGCTCGCGCTTCAGCCCGCTGGAAGCCTCCGGCCCGGTGCAGACCCGCCCGACGTTGCCAGCAGCGCTGGAAGATCGTCCGGTGCAGGGTGCGATGCTGTCGTAAGCCTGCCGGTGTTGACGAACGTCGTGAGCATCGTGTGGTGACCCGGCTCGCTCCGGGAGCGCTGCCCCCTATCCTCGGCCATGCAAGCCAGGCGAACGTCAAGTCAGACCGGCTCCGGACGCGGCAACGATGGTGCAAGTGCAAGTGGGGGGCCACCGGTGCACCGTTCGCCCGTCCTGCTGGAGGACCTGCTGGCCGACCTGCTCTGGCCACGGCTGCTCTCGGCGTGGAAGATCGCTCTGGCGCCGGGCCGCGTGATCGTGTGCTTCGGGTTTGTCGTGGGCGTCTTCCTGCTTGATCGGCTCTATGGCCTGGTCGCCCACGCCGCGACGGAGGCACGCTTCGGCGCCGCCAGCGGCGAGGGCATCGGCAGCCCGATACTCAAAGTCCTCCGCACACTCGGCGGCGAAGTCAGCGGCGTCTTGAGCGCCACCGTGCCCGTCGGCGGCGGAGCCCTTGCCGGCCCGGCCTCGCCGGAGCGAGCGCTCATCGGCGCGTCGTCCCTCTATGACCTCTTCATCGCCCAGCCGCTGCGCCTGACCGGCGAGCACTGGCCGCTGATGATTTTCATCCTGCCCATCGCTATCGCCGGCCTGTGCATCACCGCTGGGGCCGTCTGCCGCTCGGTGGCGATGCAGGTCTGCCTCGGCGCCACGCTGCCCTGGCGCGAGGCCAGCCGGTTTGCCTTCGGCCGGGCGGTGTCGCTGATCGGCGCGGCAATCGGCCCGGTCCTGGGCGTCTGGCTCCTCGCCGCGATCCTCGCGCTGGTGGGCGTGACGCTCTTTACCTGGAGCCTCGGCAGCTTCGTCGGTGCAGTCGGCTTTGGCCTGATGCTCGCGGCCGGGCTGGGGATCGTCGTGCTGGCGCTGGGCTATGTGCTCGCGGCGCCGCTGATCATCCCGGCCTTCGCCTGCGAAGGGACCGACGCGTTTGACGCCATGCAACGCGGCATCGGCTATGTTCTGGTCCGCCCGGGGCGGCTGGTGCTCTATTACGCGCTGGCTGCCGTGATGCTGATCATCGCCGTCGGCGGGGCACTGCTCGTCGGCTTCTCGACGCTGTACATCACCCAGCGCCTCACCGGCGCGCCAGTCCCCAGCCTGATGGACGTCACGGACCTGCAGCGGGCCACGCGCACCGCCACAGCGATCACCAGTTTCTGGGCCTTGCTCGGCACCGGTGTGCTGCTGGCCTATGTCCTGAGCCTGATCTTCACGCTGTGCACGATCGTCTACCTGATCATGCGCCGCGTCGTCGACGGGCAGGACATCGGCGAACTCTGGGTCCCCGGCGGGGCCGAGACCAGCGCCGAAATCCGCGCGGCCGACCCGGGCCTCGCCACGGCCGTGCCCCCACCCTCCTCGCCCCCGCCCGCAGGCGGAGCCTCCGCGTGAGTGACAGCGTCCGGCTCCCGCTCAGCGCCCGCTTCGCCCTCGCCGGCTTTCTGGCCGAGCGCGGCGTGCAAGTGCTGACGGTCCTCACCGCCGGCGATCAGCCCCTCTCCACGCTTCTCGCCCGCCAGACCGATCTGCCCGACCAGCTCGCCCACCTCCCCGATGGCCACAGCATCGCCTGGGAAGCTCTCCCCGCGGCACGGCATTCCAAGCCGTGCACGCCCGTCCTCGCCTCAGGCCGCGTGACGGCCGACGCCGGGGGCCTGCTGGTGCGGTGTCAAGATTCCGCGACCCTGTCAGAACTCGCCCGCGAGTGTGGGCGCGATGCGTGATTCGGTCGATAACGTCGATCACATGCTCACGGTCATTCACGTCACGCACGAGGCGGTCGATCATCTTGGTGGGATTGGCACAGTCTTGCAGGGGCTGATGACCAGCCGCGACTATCGCGCGCGGGTCGGCCGGTCGATCCTCGTCGGCCCGCTGCCCTGGCCCGATCGCGCAGTGAGCGATCCTGTCCACCGCCTCGGTGACGAGGGCGTCGCGTGTCACTACAGCGGCGTCGATCGACATGACCCCATGGGCCTCGGCGCGATCCTGCAACCCATCGAGTGGGCCTTCGGCACGCGCATCGTCTATGGCACGCGCACGTTCCACGCACCGGGTGATGAGTCCAACTCCGCCGAGGCCGACTTGCTGCTCATCGACGTGCAGAACCCCGACCGCACACGACTCTCGATGCTCAAGTGGTTTATGTATGAACACCACGGCCTGGACAGCCAGCGCTACGAAAACTCGTGGGACTACGAGGAATACACCCGCCTGGCCGGTCCGGCGTATCACGCCCTGTGTGCGCTGCTTGATCGCGAGGCGGGCGTCACCCGCAGCCCCGCCAAGCCCACGACGCGACCGGCGGTGATGATCGCCCACGAGTTCATGGGCGTGCCCACCGCGCTGCGCGCCAGCGAGGATCGCGCACGCTTCCGCACGCTCTTTCACGCGCACGAGTGCTCGACGGCCCGGCGCCTCACCGAAGGCCTGCCCGGCTTTGACGCCGCGTTCTACCCCGCGATGGACAAGGGCGTCGCTGCCGGCCAGTGCGTCGGCGAGGTCTTCGGCGATCAGAGTGACTACGGCCGCCACGCCCTCGTCGCCCGCACGCACGTGCTCGATGGCGTCATGGCCGTCGGCCCCGAGACCGGCGCCGAACTGAAGTTCCTCAGCCCCGCGATGCGCACGAGCCGGACGGAAGTGGTCTACAACGGCCTGCCCAGCCGCCCGGTGACGATGGCCCAGCGCACCGCCAGCCGTGCGCTGGTCAATCAATGGCTCACCGCCACGCTCGGCAAGACGCCCGACTATCTCATCACGCACGTCACACGTCCCGTGCCCAGCAAGGGCCTGTGGCGAGATCTGACGCTGCTGAAGCACCTTGACCCGCTCCTTCGTGCCCGCGGCCAAAGCGCGGCGTATGTCCTGCTGACGTGCGGCGCACCGATCCGCAGCTTCGAGCAAGTCCGCGACATGGCCGCCCGATATCGCTGGCCGCTGGCCCACCAGCAGGGCTATCCCGACCTCGTCGGGCCCGAGATCGAGCTGTACAACGACATTGCCCGCCTCAATGCACAGGTGCAGCGCGATGCCGGCGCGAACCAGACCGGCGGCGTGCAGGCGATGCTCGTCAACCAGTTCGGCTTCACGCGCCAGCGCCTCGGCCCATCAGCGCCCGAGGGCCTGACGACCGCCGACCTCCGCCGCGCTGCGGACGTCGAACTGGGCATGAGCACCTACGAGCCCTTCGGCATCGCGCAGCTCGAGCCGCTTCACGCCGGAGCGATCTGCGTGACGAGCACCGTCTGCGGCTGCATGGGCCTGGTGCGGCGCGCGATGGACGAACTGGGCATGAAGCAGTGCGACCTCGTCCTGCCGGCCGACTTCGCCTTCCGCACCACACCCCCGCCCGCGATGCCCCACCCGGAGCACCTGACGGCCCAGCAGCGCCTCGAACTGGAAGACCGCGAGTGCCGTCGCCTCGCAACGATCCTGGCCGAACGCCTGCCGCGTACACCGGCGCAGTCCGAGGCCTACCTCAACCTCGGCCAGCGACTGGCCGGCAAGATGAGCTGGGACCACGTCGTCCGCAGCGACTTCCTGCCCGCGCTGGATCGCGCCCTGGCACGCGGGTGAGTTCGAGTGAAAACTCTTCACGAAAGACCCTTCTCCCGCCGTGGGGGGGCGGGAGAAGGTGCCAAGCGAGCATCCAGCGAGCGACGGCGGATGAGGATGTATCTCCCTGAAGCCTGAAGCCTGACGCCTGAAGCCCGACGCCTCACCCCCCTCGCCGCTTCAGCAGCGCCGACCACTCCAGATTCCCCTCCTTGTGCTTCCCGCCCGAGCCGCGGATGGGCGAGAGGTTGACGTTCAGCACCTCCGCCCCAGCTTTCAAGCTGTTTTTGCGTGTTTTGCTTTTCAGTAGTTCTCTTTTTTGCTCGTTCTTTTTTCGTTGTTTCCACCCGAAGGATGGGGAGTGGAATGTCTGGCAGTGGGGACAGTTGCAGCTAGCAGGAGCTGATTTTCGGTG
>JALOQT010000109.1 GCA_025453375.1 Phycisphaerales bacterium
TCCCCGCGCTAACCTCACCCCACGCATGACGCCCCCCTCCTCGGGCCAACCCGCCGCGATTCTGCTCCTCCTGGCCGCCGGCCTGCTCCTGCCCGCCTGTGCCTCGCCCTTGCAGACGGGCGACGGCGCCGAGCTTCGCTCCAGCATCCTCACCGCCCAGCAGCGTGAACTGGCGATCGTCCAGGAACGGGGCAACACCCGCCAAAGGGCCGCCGCCTCCTCCGAACCCTCCGGCCTGCCCGCCTCCGTGCTGGGCACGCTCGACACCACCTCCGGCCCGGCCAGCTACACCAGCACCCCCGTCCGCGTCGGTGCCAGCCTCTTTGGCGAGGCCACGCCGACGGCCGACCTCTCCCTCTCGCGCAGCCTGATCACTACCGTCAGCAACAACCTGACGATCCAGTTCGGCCGCCTCGCCCCCGCCATCAGCGAGGCCCGTCTGACGGCCACCGAAGCCGCCTTCGACTGGACCCTCTTCGCCACCACCAGTTACGCCTACATCGACCAGCCCCGCACACGCACCAGCGTCTTCAACCCGGGCGTCGATCAGCGACAGGACGGCACACTCTCCGCCGGCATCCGCCGACGCCTCGTCTCCGGCGGCGGCCTGACCCTCCAGCAGGAACTGCAACGCTCCGACGACGACACCCCCAACCAGACCACGCTGCCCAACCCCAGCAACTCCCTGCGCTTCACCGCGCAGCTCGATCAGCCCCTGCTGCGAAACTTCGGGTCCGATGCCGCCCTCGCCGAGGTCCGCCTCGCGGCCAATGCCGAGCGCGACGCGATCCAGCAACTCAAGGCCACGCTCGTCCAGCAAGTCGCCGAGGCCGAGGCGGCGTATTGGCAGCTCGTCCGTGCCCATGGCGAACTGAAAATCGCCCAGCGTCTCCTCGACCGCGGCGTCGAAGTCCGCGACACGCTCCGCAAGCGTCAAGGCTCAGCACAGGACGTCCGCGCCAGCCAGTTTTCCGACGCCGTCGCGACCGTTGAGTCCCGCCGGGCCGATGTCATCCGCGCCGAGGCGACGCTGCGTCAATCCTCCGACCGCGTCAAGCAGTTGATGAATGACCCGCAGGCCGGCCTGGCGACCGAAATCCTCCTTGTCCCGACCGACGCACCCCTGACCGCCCCGCTGACCTTCACCCTCGCCGACGTGCTGACCACCGCCCTGGCCAACCGCGCCGAGGTGCAGCGTGCCTTGCTGGCGATCAATGACTCGGCCATCCGCCAGCAACTGGCCGACAACGCCCGCCTCCCGCAGCTGGACATGCGCCTGCAGGTGCAGGTCTCCGAACTGCGCGACAACCTCGACACCACCTATGGCCGCCTGATCGACGCCAACTTCGTCAACTATCTCGTCGGCTTGAACTATGAGCAGCCCATCGGCAACCGCGGGCCGGAGGCCGCCTTCCGTGGACGCATGCTCGAAAATCTCCAGGCCCAGCTCACGTATCGCGAGGTCGTCCAGCGCATCATCTTGGATGTCAAGACCGCCCTGCGCAGCGTCACGACCAGCTACGCCCTCATCGAGCAGACCCGCGCCAGCCGCATCGCCGCGGCGGAGAATCTCCGGACCCTGGAAGTCGAGGAGAAGACCATCCAGGCCCTCTCGCCGGAGTTCCTCGACCTCAAACTCCGCCGCCAGCAGGCCCTCGCCGGCGCCGAACTGGCCGAACTGGCCGCCCTGACCGAGTACAACGCCAGCCTCGCCCGCCTTCACGCCGCGATGGGCACCGCCCTGCAGCGCAACGGCATCCGCTTCGAGGTCGAAAGCCAGTAAGCCCTTGACTCTTGGCGTACCCCGGACCTCCGGGCCGGGCGAACTGCCGCCGATCGCCGCTCCGTTCAACGCCGTGTGGGTCAGCCGAGTCTTTGTCCCCTTCTGGTCCGATTGTCTTTCGCGTCCCCTCCCCGCTTCCCTCCATGTGCGGCATCGCCGGCATCCTCCGCCTCGCCCGCGCCCTTCCGGCCCACGCTGCCGATCGCGCGATCCCCGAAGCCTGGCTGGACACGCTCGAAGCCTCCATCGCCCACCGCGGGCCAGACGGCCGCGGCCGTTTCCGCGATGCCCGCGACCTTGCGCAAGGCCGCACCATCCATGTCGCGCTGCTGCAGCGCCGCCTCTCGATCATCGACCACGGCGGCGGCCGCCAGCCCATGCTCGCCACCTCCGCCGAGCCTTGCAGCACAGGCACACCCCCGCGCCTCTTCCACGGCCCCCCCGCCGACGCGACCGCCCCGTGCACTTATCAACAACTGCCCGACACCGACCTCCGCGCCGTCGTCTTCAACGGCTGCATCTACAACCACCGCGCCCTGCGCGCCACCCTGCAGGCCCAGGGCCATCGATTCGTCTCCGACCATTCCGATACCGAAACCCTGCTGCACGCCCAGACGCAGTGGGGGGGTGAAAGTAGTGAGTATCTCGACGGCATGTACGCCGTCGCCCTCTGGCACCGCGCCAGCGCCACCCTGACGCTGATGCGCGACCTGGCCGGCGAAAAGCCGCTCTACCTCGCCAGCGCGACGGTGGACGGCGACGAAGTCCTGGCCTTCTCCTCCAGCCCCGCCGGCCTCATCGCCCTTCGCCGCCAACTCGGCCAGCCTGTCACGATCGACCCGCTGGGTGCGATGCTGTGGCTCAAGCACGGCTATTGGTCACGCTTGCCGATCGACCTGATCGAACTGGCCCCGGGCACGACGCACGTCATCGACCCGCGCCATGCCCCGGCCATGGCCAGCGCAATGGCCGACGCCTTGCGCACGCCCGTCCACGTGATCAGGCCGACATCGCCATCGCTCCCGCCCGCGACAACGCTCACGCCCCAGCGCGTCACGACGCTTCTGCAGGATGCGATCACCAGCCGCCTGGATGCTGACGTGCCGATCGGGTGTTTTTTGTCCGGCGGGGTGGATTCGTCGATCGTCGCCGCGGTGGCGCAGCGCGCGTTGCAGGCCGCAGGTGGGCGGTCACTGTTGACCTTCAACGTCAAGATGCCCGACGAGCGGTTCGATGAATCGCCCTTCGCCCACATGGTCGCCCGCCACCTGGGCACGAAGCACATCGAACTGACCACCCCCGCCCCCGCACACACGCAGAGCAGCGCCGCCGACGATCTTGTCCGCCTCATCACGCAGTTGGGCCTGCCCTTTGGCGATTCGTCACTCTTGCCCACGCACTGGGTCTCCGTTGCGGCGCGCCAGCACGTCACCGTCGCGCTGGGGGGTGATGGCGGCGATGAACTCTTCGCCGGCTACCAGCGCTATCAGGCCCAGCAGGCCATGGCGCGATGGACGATGCTGCAGCCCCTCGCCCGCGCCCTGCCCGGCCCGCTGGCCCGACGGCTCGGCGGCAACCTCGGCCGCGTCATCACCAGCCTGCGATACCACGGCTATCACGACCTTCACGCCATCTTCCGCACCCCGCAGATCGCCGATCTCCTCGGCGCCGATCGCGCCGCCACCCTCGCCAGCGCTTATAGCCCCCGCCCCGTCGGTGCTGACGCGCGCCATGACGACTTCGCCCACTACCTGCCCGAGGA
Source organism: Phycisphaerales bacterium (assembly GCA_025453375.1). Classification (GTDB taxonomy): domain Bacteria; phylum Planctomycetota; class Phycisphaerae; order Phycisphaerales; family UBA1924; genus JAJTGZ01. The sequence continues at coordinate 3,546 of JALOQT010000109.1, forward strand.
CCTGATGCGCAAGGTCGACACCGCCTCGATGGCCATCGCCCTGGAGGTTCGCGCACCGCTGCTGGCCCGCGGGCTGGTCAGCGAGGCCCTGGGCACAACTCTCGACGGCGTCTTTGCCGACGGCGCCGCCCGCCGGCGCAAGGGCCTGCTCCGTGCCGTCGCCCGCAGCCTCGTCCCCGCCGAGGCCATCGACCGCAAGAAGCAGGGCTTCGGCGTGCCCATGGGCCGCTGGCTGCGCGAGGACTATGCCGGCCTCCGCACGCTCCTGAATGACACCCTCGCCCAGCCCGACCCGTGGCCCGGCCTGGGCCTCTCCAAGCCCGCCGCGCAGAAATTGCTGGCCGAGCACGACCGCCAAGGCCGCGACCATGGCCAGCGCCTCTGGATGCTGATGGTCATGAGCGTGTTTCTGCGAAACCTGCGGGCATGACGCCGCGGCTGCGTGCACACAGATTTCCATACCCCGGTGCTGCTAAACTCCCGGCCCAGTTTCGCTGTGGTTGTCCTCTGTCTGACCTTTCCGGGAGCCCGTTCATGCTCGCACGTCTTGCCCGCCCGGCCGCGCTGCTCGCCCTTTCGGCCCTGTTGCCTCTGACGGCCTGCCACACGCACCGCGCCCCCAAGCCCGTCATCGACGACTCCCCCCTCCGCGGCAGCGAAGCGGTCGACCGCGATGCCTACGCCAAACTCGGCTACCGCCTGGACTGGTCCTCCTTCGGCTCCTTCGCCCGCGGCGCGGGCCTCAAGGGCGTCTACCCGCTGGGTGATCTGCTGGCCCTGCAGGACGGCCGTGGCAACCTGACAGTCCTGCGTGAGGCCAGCGGCGAGAAGCTCTGGTCTGCCGAGCTGGGCAACCCGTTTGACACATACCTCGGCATCGAGCGTGACGGCGGCAGCCTCATCGCCGCGACGAGCAGCGAACTGCGAATCTATGACATCCAGACCGGCGAGTTCCGCACGCGCCAGCCCTTCCAGCGCATCGCTGCCAGCGGCCCGGCCCGCGTGGCCGATGTCTACGTCATGGGCACCGGCAGCGGCGTGGCGTATGGCCATTTGCTCCGCACCGCGCAGACCGGCTGGGCCTTCACCCTCGCCGGCCCCAGCACGACCGACCCGGTCCTCGGTGCGATCGATTCGGTCGCCTTCGCGAGCGATGATGGTTCATTGACCGTGCTTGACCCCGGCTCGGGCAACCTCCGAGGTTTCGGCCGCATGTTCGGCAAGCCCGGCAGCAGCATCGATGCCGGCAGCGGGCACTATTTCGTCCCCTCCTCCGATCAATCGCTCTACGCCTTCCGCATCGACAACGCCCAGCTCGCCTGGCGCTTCCGCACGCAGACGGCGCTGACCAACCCGGCCGTCTGGATGGGTGATTTCGTGGCCATCCAGGTGCCGGGCACCGGCCTGGTCGCGATCAACACCGCGACGGGCACGCAGCGTTGGATCGCCCCGAGCGTGACGGGCAACGCGGTCGTCCTGCGCGATGGCAAGCTCGTCACCTTCGAC
>JALOQT010000110.1 GCA_025453375.1 Phycisphaerales bacterium
CAGGACGACGTCGGCCAGGCCGCCGAGGTGGTCGGCGCACTGCGCGGCGGTGAGTTTGAAGACATCGCCGACGAACGTCTGCACGCAGTCAGGCATCGGTGCGTCGACGGGTTGCAGGTCGATGCCCAGGACGCGACCATCGAGCCCGCGCGGGCCTTTGCCGACGATCTTGCCGGCGAACTGGCACCATGAGCCCGGCGCACAACCGAGATCGATGACCCAGTTGCCAGGGCGGAGGATGCGGTGGCGCTCCTGGATTTCTTCGAGTTTGTACGCGGAGCGGGCGGCAAAGCCGTCTTCCTTGGCCTTCTTGAAGTAGTGATCGTGAAGCTTGCGTTCCTTGGGCACGGGGGAGGGTAGGAAATGTCCGGGATGGAGCGGGAAAGCGACAAATCGGTCGGTATCGCTCGAACCAGGGTAGGGGTGTGGCGTATGGGTAGGGCCGCCCGGCCATCTGTCGGGCGGAGGTGGGGATGAGGTGTTTAAGCGATCGTCCTGACTCGTTCCGAACCGGAGTGATCAACATGTCGAGCAAGATGTGTGCGTGTGTAGCGGCGGCTGGCGTGGCGGCGGTGCTGGGCGTGGCGGGGAGCCCGACGGCCCTTGGACAGGCGGTTTTTGGCATTACGCGGCCCGCATTCAGCACCGGGCCGACGACGGTTTTCAACACGAATGTGACGACTGGGCAGGCGACGGCGGTGTTTGATCCGATCGCCGCGGCCCTGCCGGCGACGGCCCCGGGGTTCACCGGCATGGCGTACGACGCGACGAATCGGCGGATGTTTGCCTCGACGACCAACGGGACGTCGACGGCGATCTACTCGCTGGACGTGACGAACAACTGGGCCGCCACGCTAGTGACGAGTGTGCGCCGGCCCGATAACAGTGCCGGCATGGTGATCGCTGGGCTGGCGTTTGATCAGAAGCGGCGGGTGCTGTATGGCGTTCGTGAAATCGGCGGCGCGGGGCAGCCCGAGGCGCTGTTCTCGATCAACCTGCAGACGGGTGTATCGACGGTCGTCCTTGAGTTTGAGCCGTCGAATGCGTTTAACTTTTCCATCACTGGCGTTGACTGGTGTCCGGTGACGGATCGTATTTATCTGGCGGATGACGCGGCCAACGGTGGACGGAATATCTACTCGGTGAACCCCGGGCTGGCGACGCCGACGCTCGATCTGGTCGCGCCGTATGAGGCGGCGAACGCCCAGTTGCCGGCGGCGACGGACTTTGACGGCATCGCTGCGGGCGGGGGGTTCTTGTACCTGCTCAGCGACAGTCTGGACGACGCGACATCGACGACGATCGAAGGCAACGGCGGGTTCCACCGTGTGTACAACCTGGCGACGGGCCAGTGGGGCACGCCGATCGCGACGCCCTATCCGATTCGGACGGTCAGCACGCAGCTCGGTCGGATTGACCCGACGGGCGCGGGCGGGTGGCTGGGGCTGGGGTGCAATCGGGCAGATGTGGCTGGAGCGAATCAGGGCATCGGGTTTGACAGCGACCTGACGGCCGATGACATCATCGTGTTCCTGAACTGGTACTTCGGTGATGACCTCCGGGCGGACTTGGCGGGTGCCAACCAGTCACCCACGCCGGACAACTCGCTGACGGCTGATGACATCATCGTGTTCCTCGGCGAGTTCTTCGCTGGCTGCGGGACGTGATGCTTCGGGGAGGGCGGCCGAGTTTCAGGCATTCTCCGACGCGTTGATTGGGTCGAGTCGGCGGGCTGTCGCTATCATGGCGATTGCCTGAAAGGACTTTGCCCATGACTGCCCGTGCATCAAGCCGCCGATTCATTCGTGATATGGAACCCTCGGAGTACCTCTCCGGGGTGTTCTGCATCAGCAACGCGCAGTTGGGGCGGACCAAGACGGACAAGCCGTACCTCAAGTGCCTGATCAAGGACAAGACCGGCGAGATGGCCGGGCGGATGTGGTCGATCGATGCCGAGACGTTCCGTCGCCTGCCGACGGAGGGCTTTGTGGCGCTGGAGGGTGAGACGCAGGCGTATCAGGGCGATCTGCAGCTGGTGATCCGCGCGATCGAGCCGATCGAGCCGGGGCTGGAGGAGCTCAAGGAACTGCTGCCGGTCAGCGAGAATGACCCGGAGGTGATGTTCAGCCAGGTCGTCGCGCTGCTCGACACGCTGCAGCACCCGGCGATGAAGGCGCTGGCGCGGGTGTATCTGGAGGACAAGGCGCTGATCGACGCGTTCAAAGCGGCGCCGGCGGCCAAGAGCATGCACCACGCCTACATCCATGGGCTGCTGGAGCACACGCTGGGCGTGATGAAGCTGGCTGATGTGGTCTGCCCGCTGTATCCGAAACTCAATCGCGACATCGTGTTGATGGGGCTGTTCCTGCACGATCTGGGCAAGACGCGTGAACTGGTGTGGGATCGCAGCTTCACCTACAGCGACCGGGGTGAACTGATCGGGCACATCGTTGACGGGGCGATCCTGTTGCATGACCGCGCGCAGTTGGTGATGCGGACGACCGGCCAGCGCCTGCCCAAGAACGCGGTGATGGTGCTGCAGCACATCATCCTGAGCCATCACGACAAGCCGGAGTTTGGAGCCGCCAAGGTGCCAAGCACGCCGGAGGCGATCGTCGTGGCGCTGCTGGACAATCTGGACGCCAAGACGTTCATCGCGCTGGCGGCGGCGCGGCCGGAGCGCGCCTTCGGCGGCGACTTGGGCGGCAATTTCACCGACAAGCAGTGGGCGCTGGATACCAAGCTCTTCAAGCCCGATCCGCTCAGTGAGTGAGGGTCGGGGAGGAAGGCATCTGGAATCGGGCATGAGAAGATGGTGATGGTGCCAAGACATCTCGTGGCACGGCTTTTCAAGCCGTGCAGCGGGCTGTGGCGTTCGTCCGCACGCTCCTCGGCCCTAGAGAGCGGGAGAAGGGCGTGTGCACGGCTTGGAAAGCCGTGCCACGTGGAACCGTCATGATCAGCGCTTGGAGCGGACTTCGTCCATGAAATCCACGGCGCGGCGGAGGTGCGGGATCACGATGGAGCCGCCGACGATCAGGGCGACATCAAACGCCTCCCACAGTTCCTCATCGCGGCAGCCGGCCTCGATGCACTGAATGATGTGGTAACTGATGCAGTCATCGCACCGCAGCACCATGCTGGCGACGAGGCCGAGAAGTTCCTTGGTCTTCACGTCCAGGGCGCCGGCCTTGTAGCAGTTGCCATCGAGCGTGAAGAAACGCTTGGTGTTGAGCGTGCTTCCGCTGCGGCCGGGCTGATCGGTCAAGATGCGCTCGTTGAGGCGTGAGCGGAAGGCCTGGAACTGCTCGAAGCGTGAGCCGGGTGCGGGCGTGGAGGGCGTTGATGATGCTGGTGTGGCGCTCATAGCCGGAGCGTACACGGCGTCGATGCGTCGGGCGTGCGGTCTGTGGAGAAAACGTACGGTTATACGGTAAATCAAGCGGTTTTCGGGATATGCCGTCGCCAAAAATCGTGAGGGTTGGTCGAACCTGCTGACGGACGGATTCGTAAATTGGTGGTAGGCTGTGATGACCAGGGGTTGACAGACATATTCACGATGCGGCGTATTCCGCAGCGGGCCAAGGCAAACGGCTGACCGAGATGGTCAGAGCCGCTGGCGGTATTGCAACGTGTGTTGAGCCTCCCGACTGGGTTCCGGTGGGTGACTGCCGGTTCCCGGATTGAGTCAGTCGATCGGCGACGGCTGAGCAGCGAACGCTCGCCTCGCCACAAGCGTGCGGAACGTCCGAGTCTCTTCCTGTAGCGACATGGTCGATCGTGTCGATCATGTGCAACTCCATGAGCCCGTCGCATCGCGCGAAACCGTGGTGCGCCGGTTCGGGTAGGCGTCACGATGCTGATCCAAGCGTGTGGTCCATGCAGTGGTCCACGTGTATGTGCGGCGCGAGGCTGATCGAGATACCCTGCGCGAAGTTGTCGATGCGTGGCTGTGACCCGGCCGTGCGGCTGGGCAGACACGCGATGGGAATCGTTCACTATGCTGCAACAGACCTGCGTGCGTCACTCGGGCTCGGGGGCTCCTCTACAAACTGGTTCCTGCGCTGAGGGCGGGCGTCGGCTCGCTTCGTGCAGACGCGTGGCTGCGGCCCTGGCGCTGGGCCTTGGCGCGACCGGCTGGATGGCGCTGCCCGCCCGAGCGGATGATCGAACGGACTCAGCCGCGGCGGATGCACAGGTTGCCATGGCGATGGACTTCAGCGCGGCCTTTGAGCGCGTGGCGGCGAAGGTCTCGCCAGCGGTGGTCAGCATCACCGCCTCCAGCGGGCCAAGCCCGCAGCAGCAACAGCAGCAGATGTCGCAGAACGACCTCTTTCGCCGCTTCTTCGGCGATCAGTTTGGCGGCCTGGGTGGCCAGCCGCGCCCGCAGATTCAGTTTGGCTCCGGCGTGATCGTCAGCGATGAGGGGTACATCCTGACGAACAACCACGTCGTCGAGGATGCGACTGAACTGCGCGTGCAGATGAGTAACAACGCGACCTTCCCGGCCAGGCTCATCGGCCGCGATCCGGACACGGACGTCGCGGTGATTCAGTTGCAGTGGGAGGATGGCAAGAAGCCCGACCTTTCGCCGGCGAAGCTCGGCGATCTGACGAGCGTCAAGCCCGGGCAGTGGGTGCTGGCTATCGGCTCGCCATTCAATCTCAGCCAGACGGTGACGGCCGGGATCGTGTCATCCATCAGCCGCGGCACGGCCCAGCGCGACCCGATGGGTGGCGGCCTCGTGCAGCGTGGCATCACGAACTATGACAACTTCATCCAGACCGATGCCGCGATCAACCCTGGCAACAGCGGCGGGCCGCTGGTGAACCTGCGTGGCGAGGTGATCGGCATCAACACCGCGATTTTCAGCCGCAGCGGCGGGAGTGTCGGCATCGGCTTTGCGATTCCGATCAACCTGGCGCGGCACATCATGGACTCGCTGATCACCACCGGCAAGGTCGCACGCGGCGGGTTCCTGGGTGTCAGCACGCAGGTGCTTGATCGCGAGATGTCCGCCAGCCTCGGCTTCAAGGG
>JALOQT010000111.1 GCA_025453375.1 Phycisphaerales bacterium
CCTTGCACCACCTGAGCGCGGCCTGGCCGGCCGCTTCGCCGGCCAACTCTTCGGCGACCGCGACGAATGGGCCCCCATCCGCCCCGCCAGCCACTTCACCCGCGCTCAGGTCGAAGCCCTCCTGGCCCCGCTGACGATCGAACACCTCGAAGAAGTCGAGAAAGACGGCGACGACGCGACAGGCAAACGCAAACACCATCATGTGTTTCACATCGTGGCGAGGAGAGGCAAATAGGCGTCAGGCGTGAGGCTTCAGAAGTGGGGAATCGGGATTCGGCACTTGGCACTCGGCGCGGCGGTTGCACCTTCTCGCTACTGGGGAGTGGACATCTGGCATCCGAAGACGAAGCGACCCAGGCAAGACAAGTCTCTCCTCGTCACTCGTCACTTGTCACTCGTCACTCGCCACTTCTCTTCTCTCCGCGCCTCCGCGGCTCCGTGCAAAAGGCCCCCGAGGTCACGAAGACTTGCCCTGCAGTTTCGCCCGCAGCATCGCCTGCGTCTCCGGCGTGTTGAGCACATCCGCCGACAGGTTCGCCGCGGCTTCCAGCACGTCCCAGTCGTTGGAGCCGTCCAGATCGTTCAGCAGGTTCTTCGTCGCCCGCAGCGCCGCGGCCGAGCCAGAGGCCAGCCGCGTGGCGATGTCCATCGCCGCGGGGTGGACATCCTCCGCCGTCGCCACGCAATGGTTGACGATGCCCAGCGCCTCAGCCTCGCGCCCTGAGAGCAAGCCCCCCGACAGCAGCACCCGCCGCGCCCGCCCCGCGCCGATCTTCCGCACCAGCCACGGCCCGACCACCGCGGGGCACACGCCCAGATCGACCTCCGGGAAGCCCATCTTGTTGTCCGCGAAAGTCACCGCCAGGTCGCAGACCGTCACCAGCCCGCATCCGCCCCCGATCGCCGGGCCATGCACGCTCGCAACCGTCACGCACGGCAAGCGCCGCAGTTTGTACGTCAGCTCCGCCAGGCTCAGCAGCAGCCGCCGGGCCAGATCGCTGTTGCCCAGCACCGCCTTGAGGTCCATCCCCGCGCACAGCGCCTTGCCCGCGCCGGTCACGATGCACACGTGCGGCCCGCTGTCCGTCTGCTCGGCGCAGGGCGTGCATCGCGCCTGCAGTTCATCCACCCGATCATGCAACGCCGCGAGCAGCTCGACGGACAACGCATTGCGTGCCTCGGGCCGATTGAGCGTGAGCGTGGCGAGCGGACCATCAATAGCGAGTGTGGCGAGGGACATAGGTGGCAGGCAAGCAGGCAAGGTCGAGCGAAACTCCAACAGCAATCGATCCGCACACGGTCAATCGAACCCTCACGTCCACAGCGCCGCGACGCGCTTGCGCTGCTCCGGCGTGCCGACGAGCATGAGTGATGTCGCCAGTGCCCGGTCGTGCGTGAACTCGTCGGTCGTCGCGTCGAGCTGATTGATCAGTCGCTTCGTCGCGGCGATGGCCGCGCCGGGCTTGGCCGCCAGCGCGCGGGCCTCACGCGTGGCCCGAGGGATCACATCTTCGCGGATATCACAGCAGATGTGCGCCAGGCCCAGCGCCGTCGCACGCTCGCCGTCGACCAGTTGCGGGTCCAGCAACCGCGCCCGCGCCGCGCCGCACATCATCGAGGCCACCAGCGTTGGCGAACTGACCGCCGGGCTGATCCCCAGCTTCACGACCGGATACCCCAGGCTCGCCTGCCGATCCGTCACGACCACATCCGCCCCGCCCAGCAGCGCACAGCCCCCCGCCACCGCCGCGCCATGCGCCGCCGCCACCACCGGCAGCGCCGAGCCGCGCAGCAGTCGCACCAATCGACTCAGCCCCACCAGCAGCTCCCCCAACTGCCCGGCATCCTGATGCACGAGTTTCATATCAAACCCGCTGCAAAACGACTCCCCCTCGCCCGCCAGCACGATCGCCCCGATAGTCGCATCCTGCTGCAACATCTCGACGGCGCTGCACGCCGCCTCCAGCATCGCCGGCGTCAACGCATTGCGCCGCGTTGGCCGGTTGAAGACGACAAAGCCGACGCCCCGCCCGATGGCCACGCCGCCCGTCGACGCGTCGCGCTCGCCCACATCCTCGCGCCACAACCCCGCACCGATCGCCCGCGGCGGCATCTCCACGTGCGTGTACACCTCAGGCTTAGTCGTCGGATCGATCATGCACCCTCGTCGCTGTCCTGCTCGCCTTGCCCTGAACCCTCGACCCACCGTCTGGATTATTCGGCCCGCGCATGCCGCACTTCAAGGCACCCCGCGCAAACGCAGCGCCAGCACCGCCGCCTCATCCAATGCCGCCCGATCTATCGCCCCGCCAAGCCCCGCCGCGAATCGCTCCGCCCCGACGCTGGCCTCATCAATCACGCCCAGCAGCGTGCTCATCGCGATGTTCCCCGGCGCCGGCTTCTCCGGCGTGCCCGCATACGGGCACCCGCCCAAACCGCCCACGCTCGCATCAAACGATCGCACGCCGCACGCCAGCGCCGCCGCGACACACGCCCCCGCGCGGCCAAACGTGTCGTGCAAATGCAGCGTCCCCCGCAGCGGCTCCAGCCACCTCGCCCCGACGCGCCCGATCACGCCCTCGATCATCTTCGTCACCGTTGGCGGCGTGCCCGCCCCGATCGTGTCGCCCCAGTCCAGTTCATCCACACCGACGTCAATCAGCCTCGCCGAAACCTCCGCGACGGTCTCGGGCAAGATCGGCCCCTCAAACGGGCACGCAAGCACGCACGAAACATACCCGCGCACGCGCAAGCCGCGCTCGTGTGCCCGCCGAATCACCGGGCCAAATCGCTCGATGCTCTCAGCGATGCTCGCATTGGTGTTCCGCCGGTTGAACGTCTCGCTGGCTGCGGTGAAGACCGACACTTTGTCGATCACCGCGCCCGCATCAATCGCCGCCAGCGCTGCATCCAGCCCGCGCTCATTGGGCACCAGCACCGAGATTTCCGGCCTCCGCGCGCCGCGGCTCGCCTCCATCTCCCGCACATCCGGCGCGATCATCGCCAGCAGTTCCGCCGCGTCCCCCAACTGCGGCACCCACTTGGCACTGACGAAGCTCGTCACCTCCACCTCATCCACGCCCGACCGCAACACTCGCCGCACCAGCGCCGCCTTGTCCGCCGTCGAGATGATCGCCTTCTCGTTCTGCAGACCATCCCGCGCAGACACATCGGTGATGCGCACGCGCGTTGGGCCAGAGAGACCACCCGAGCTTGCAGATACAGCACTGGTCACGTCGTGTACTCCGCATTGATGCTGACGTACTCCTTGCTCAGGTCGCAGCCGATCATCCACGCCTCCCCGGGCCCCTGCCCGACGGTCAGCACACATTCGACGCGCTTCTCCCCCATCGCCGCCTTCAGCCGTGGATCGCTCAGCGCCTCGACCATCGGCACCCCGGCTCGATACACCTCCACCGGGCCGATCGTCAGGCTGCTCTGGGCCGGGTCAAACGCGACGCCCGCATTGCCCGCCGCCGTGACGATCCTGCCCCAGTTCGGATCACGCCCATGAATCGCGCACTTGACCAGCGGGCTGTTGACCACCTCGCGCGCCATGCGCATCGCCCCGTCGTGGCTGCTGGCCCCGCGCACCATGACGCGGAAAATCCGCGTCGCGCCCTCGCCATCGATCACCACCTGCTCACTCAAGTCGCGGCAGATCTCCGCCAGCGTCTCGGCCATCGCGTCAAACCCCTTGCGGCCGCGCACGATCGCCTCACCCCCAGCCGCGCCGCTGCTCAAGACGATCACACTGTCCGAGCATGACGCGTGATTGTCGACGCTGATGCGGTTGAAGGATTCATCGCACGCACCATCCAAGGCCGCCTGCAGATCGACGCTGGCGATCGGCGCATCAGTCGTGATGAACGCCAGCATCGTCGCGCTGGGCACTCGCGCCGAGGCCGCCGCAGGCACCGCGCGATCCAGCCGCGGCGCGATCATCCCGCTGCCCTTGGCGATCGCGCCGAAGGTGTACGTCCGCCCATTGATCGTCACCCGCCGCAGCGCGGGCTTGGGCACAAGGTCAGTGGTCATGATCGCCCGCGCCGCCGCCGCATCGGCCGCCTCACCCCGCGCCAGCAACCCCATCAGCGTCGGTGCCTGCGACGTGATCTTGCCGACCGGCAGTGGCCGCCCGATCACCCCCGTGCTGCTGGGCGTGACCTCCGCCGCTTCGCACCCAATCGCCTCGGCCACCACGCGGCAGCACTCCATCGCCGCCTCAACACCCGGCTGCCCCGTCGCCGCGTTGGAGTTGCCCGCGTTGATCAACACCGCCCGCGTCGCTCGCTGCTTTCCAGCGAGGATCCCCTCGCGCTGCCGCCGCCCGATGATCACCGGCGCACCGACGACGGCATTGGTCGTAAAGCTCATCGCCGAGCCGACCACCGCGCCAGCCGCCCCCGGCGCATCACGCACGATCAAGCACACATCCGGCTTGCCGGAGGGCTTGATCCCTGCCGCCAAGGCCGCCGCTCGAAACCCCATCGGTTGCGTCACGCTCATGTCGGAAGATAGGACGCGCACAGCGGCATCGAGGCATCGAAGATCCTCCAGAACGATTCAGCGTCGCGCAGCGACACCACCCCTCTCGTTGCCTCAGTGCCTCTCGCCCCCTCGCCCCCCCGCCCGCCCATCACTTCCCGCCCAACTCCCGCACCCACCGCATCAACTCCCCCGGCGGCGTGGCAAACGTTCGCTCCACCACACCATCACGCACCACCAGCGTCTTGCCATCACCCGTCAGTTGCAGGATCTCCAGCCGCTGCGCCACGTTGCCGAGCGGCTCAAGCAGTTCAAGACTGCCCGCCACCGGCGCACTGGCCGCAGGCCGCAGAAACACATCCGTCGCCCCCGCGCCGACGGCAAACTGCACGATCCCCAGCGTCGCCGCCGCGCGATCCGGCCCCAGCGTCACCGGCGCCGCCTCGCCCACCTGCTCCGTCCACGTCTGCCCGCTCCGCC
>JALOQT010000112.1 GCA_025453375.1 Phycisphaerales bacterium
CGGGCGTGGGGGGCGGGAAGGTCGTCGTCGCGAAGGAGCCGTTGATCTGCCCGGTGGTTGAACCTGGCAGGATCGAGACGATGCGGGTGGTCTGGCGGCAGACGTCCGAACCGGTGACCACCACCTCCAGCGTGCCGCCGACATTCAGCGTGCCGCTGTTGGTGATGACCACTCGGCCGATGCTGGTCGTCGCGCTTGGCCCGCTGCTGATGAACCGCAGCGTGCTGGTGGGGGAGAGGTTGATCGTGCTGATGTTGCTCTCGTTGCCCAGCCGAGCGCCGGTGGCCAGTGAGATGACCCCCGAGCTGTTGATCGGCCCGCGGGTGGTGATGAGGCTCTGGCTCTCGCCGACGATCGAGCCGGCGTTGCTGACCGTCGAGCCGGCTTGGCCGAGGGTGATGTTCGCCGTGCTGCCCACCGATCGGATAGTGCCCTGATTGTCCACGACCAGACCGTTGGAGCCCGGGAAGATCAGGTTTCCGGCCGTTTGTTCGATGGTGATGTTGGGCTGGACGTTGATCGTCGTGCCGATCGAGCCGCTGATGGTGGCACTGGCGGTGCTGCGAAGCGTGCCCGTGCCCGCGATGCTCTGCGTGGCCGGCAGGGCCATCGTGCCCTGATTGAACAGGATCCAGTTGCAGCCCTGAGGATTGGCCGTGAACGTGGCGTTGTTGAGCGTGAGGTTGCCCGACGAGATCGTCAGCCCACCGCCGCAGATCGGGAAGGACGCGTCGGCATTGAAGGTCGCACCATTCTGGATCGTGACGGTGCCGGAGAAGATCGTCGGGCTGTTGTAGACCGGGGCAATGTGCGTGCCGCCGGTGAAGGTGATCGTCGCGCCGTTGGCCGTCGTGAACGTCGTGTTGGTGAATGTGGCGCCGACGTTGAGGTTCCCCGTCGCGCTGCTGGCGGCGAACGCGCTGCCGGTGAAGGTGCCGGTCAGCGCGACGATCGAGGTCGGCTGGCGATTGATCGTGCCCAGCGCGCTGTATCGCCCGCCGAGGTTCAGGGTCGAGGCGTTGCCCAGCGTAAATGAACCCGTGTTGGTCCAGGGCAGGGTCGTGATGCTCAGCAGAGCGTTGTCACCGACGATCACACTGCCGAGATTGTTGAACGTGCTGCTGTTGGCCGCGTTGTTGGCATCAAACGCGCCTGTAATCGAGATTGACCGGTTCATCCCGGTGGTCCGGATCGTGCCGCTGTTGTTCAGCACAGTGGCGGTCGACAGGCTGAAGGCCACCAGTGCGGCGTCTGCCCGCACCGTCACGCCCGTGGCGATGTTCAGCGTGGTGTATGCGCCGATGGTGATGAACGTGGTGCTGGAGCCGATCGAGATGATCTCGCCGGTGCCGACGATGCCCTGCGTCGCCGACGTGACGAACGTGCCCTGGTTGAAGGTATAGACGCTGCACCCCTGGCCATTGCTGCTGAGGTTGGCGTTGTTGAGGGTGAGGTTACCGCTGGTAACGACGATCGCCGCACCGCACTGGGGGAATGTCGCCGAGGCGTTAAACGTCGGCGAAGAGGCGCTGATCGAGCCGGTGATCGTCGCGGGGCTGTTGAAGACCGGGCTGGCGTGCGTGCCGCCGCTGAGGGTCAGCTGGGCGCTGCCTGTCGAACTGAACGCGCAGTTGGTCGTGTTGGCGTTGAAGTTGATCAGGCCCAGCGCATCGGTGGCGACGAACGTCGCCCCGGTGTAGATACCCCCTGCGGTGACGGTCGTCGTTCCCGTGCGGCTCAGGGTGCCCAGCGAGCCCCATCGACCGTTGAGCGTGAGCGTGCCGTTGTTGCCGACCACGAATGTGCCCGGGTTCGTCCACGCGACGTTACCGATCGAGAACGTCGCACCATTCTCGGCCCGGACCGAGGCGTTGTTGGTGAACGTCGAGTTGTTCGCCGGCGTCGCGGTATCAAGGCTGCCACCGAGGCCAATGCTGCGGAAAGCGCCACTGCTGCGCAATGTGCCGTTGTTGATCAGGCCCGAGGCAGTCGTCAGCGTGATCGTCCAGTTCGCCGCGTCGGCTCGCAGGGTGATGTTCGGCGAGATCGTCAGCGTCGTATGGGCGTTGACGGCCAGCAGGGCCGACCCAGTGGCGATCAGTTCGCCCGTGCCCAGGATGCTCTGGCTGGCCGGGACGGCCAAGGTGCCCTGGCTGAACACGACGGCCTGGCAGCTCTGGCTGTTGATATTCAGATTGGCATTGTTCAGCGTCAGGTTGCCACTGCTGACGACGATCTGCCCGCCGCAGGCGGGGATCGTCGCATCGGCGTTGAAGACCGGCGAGGTCATGTTCGCCGAGCCGGAGATGGTCACCGGTGAGTTGAACGTCGGGGTCAGGTGCGTGCCGCCGCTGATCGTCAGCGTCGCGCCGCCGGTGGTGCTGAACGTGAGGCCAGACGTGTTTGAGTTGAAAACGATCGGCCCGGTGCTGGGCGAGGCGGTGAGCGAAGCGCCGAGGTAGATGCCGCCGAGGTTCAGCGTCGTTGTACCTGTGCGGGTGATGGTGCCCAGGGTGCTCCAACGGCCGTTGAGGTTGAATGTCGCGCCAGAGTCCAGCGAGAAGGTGCCGGTGTTCGTCCAGTCGTTGGAGTTGATGGTGATGATGCCCCCGTTGTCAGCCGTCATCGTGCCGGTGTTGTTCAGCTGGCTGTTATTGGCTGGGTTGGCGGCATCCAGGACCCCGCCGAAGCTGACCGTCCGGTTGGAACCCGTGGCCCGGATCGTACCGGCGTTGTTCAGAACCGCGCCCGAGTTGAGGAAGATGCTCGTCGTGCCCGAATCAGACCGGATGGTGATGCCCGAGGCGATATTCAGCGTCGTCCGCGTGCCGACATTGAAGGACATGCTGCCCGTGCCGATGATCGTGCCCGTGCCGCTGATCCCCTGCACCGCTGGGGTGGCGGAGGTGCCCTGGGTGAACGTGAAAGACGTGCAACCACTGGTGCCGACGCTGAGTGTCGCGCCGGTCAGCGTCAGATTGCCGCTCGTTACCGCAAGCTGCGAGCCGCACTGCGTCCACGTGCCGTTGGCCGTGATTGCTGGCGAGGTCGTCGAGACGAAGCCGGTGATCTGGAACGGGCTGGTGATCGTCGGCGTCGTGTGCGTGCCGGCGTCGAAGATCAGCGTCTGGCCGTCGATGGCGGAGAACGTCACGTTCGTGCTGTCAAACCGGATGATCGCCGGGCCGGTGGCGTTGCTGGCCTGGAAGGTGCTGCCGGTGTAGACGCCGCCGAAGTTGACGGTCGTGCTGCCCGAGCGTGTGAGGGGCGCGCCGAGCGTGGCGTAGCGACCGTTGAGGTTCAGCGTGCCCCCGCTGGCGACGCTGAAGGTGCCGGTGTTGGTCCACTGGACGCTGCTGAGCGTGAATGTCGCATTGGTGTCAATCAGCACGCTGCCGGTGTTGTTGAACTGGCTGCTGTTGGCGGGGTTAGCCGTGTCGATAGTCCCGCTGGTGCTGATCGTTCGGCTGCTGCCGCTGGACCGCAGCACGCCGGCGTTGTTGACCACGCTGGCGGTCGTCTGGCTGAAGCTGAAGTTGGCGGCGTCGGCCCGGATGGTGATGCCCGAGGCAATGTTCAGCGTCGTGCGGGTCGAGAGCGTGATTGACGCGTTGGACTGGGCGATGATCTCGCCGGTGCCGAAGATGTTCTGCGTCGCGGCGACCAACGACGTGCCGCGAATGAACGACAGCGCCGAGCAGCCGGTGACATTGCTGGTGATGTTGACGCCCGTCAGCGTCAGGTCACCGCTGATGATCAGTTGCGAACCGCAGACCGACAGCAGCAAGGGCCGCGCCGTCGTCAGGTTCCGCACGTTCGCGGCGTTGGTGATCGTGATCGTCCCTGCACCAGCGGGGATCGTCGCATCGACCGTCGCCGTCGGCACGCCGCTAGACCAGTTGCCGGCGGTGGACCAGATGTTGTCCCCCGCCGCGCCCGTCCAGGTCGTCTGCCCGAGGGCCAAGATCGGCCAGAGGACCATCGCCAGCACCACACTGCACGCCCGAAGGATGTTGGACATCAGCAAGCTCCCAACGCGACGGCCGCACAGCCCGGACACCCGCAAGGTTCCCGGACGCAGCTCGACACGCTTACCCAGTCTACCGATAAAGATCGCCGCTGCAACAGATTTCGCCAACTTCACGCAAACCTGAGGAGTTTGCCGGGTCGCGGGGTGGCTCATCGCCGAGTGCTCGCACGCGATCGGCGTGGCCGGGCTCTGGCCGGGTCTGGCCAAGGTCGGGGCCCGGTTGGCGGCCATGCGTTTCCCTATCCTCGGCCATGCCTGATCGTGCCGCTTCCGCTTCGTCTGCCGCGTTGCCGCTGGTTATTCAGACCGAGCATCTCTCCCCCGACGCCGCGGCGTGGCTTGGCCAGCGGGTTCGTCTCGTCCGCTGCGTCCCGGAGAGCCCCGAGTTCCCGGGCCTGCTCGCCCAGACTGAGGGGCTGGTCATCCGCACGTACACGAAAGTTGACGCGGCCCTGCTGGCCGCGGCCCCGAAGCTCCGCGTCGTCGGCCGCGCGGGCGTCGGGCTGGACAACGTCGATCTGCCGGCCTGCGCGGCTCGGAAGGTCGTCGTCTGCAACACGCCCGATGCCAACACCCGCGCGGTCGTCGAATACGTCCTGGCCCTGATGCTCGACGCGACCCGCCCGCGCCTCTTCCTGGACCGCGCCGTCACGAGCACCCGCTGGAAAGCCCTGCGCGAAGAGCTCAAGGCCACACGTCAGCTCTGCCAGATGACCCTTGGCATCTGGGGCCTGGGCAAGATCGGTCGCCAAGTCGCGCGCGCGGCAGCAAGCCTGAACATCCGCGTGATCTATCACGACCTGCTGGCGATCGACCCCAGCCACCGCTTCGGAGCCGAGCCTGTCAGCCGTGCGGAGCTGTGCACGCAGGCCGACGTGCTGACCATCCACGTCGACGGCCGGCGCAGCAATCGCGACCTGATCGGGCCC
>JALOQT010000113.1 GCA_025453375.1 Phycisphaerales bacterium
TCCGCATCCGATCCACCGACCGCGCCAGACGGTTGGACGTGCTCAGCGTCATCAGCGTGCTGGCATTGGTCAAGATCGCCGGCGCGGCCAGAAACGTGAAGACCACAAACGGATTGGCTTCCAGCCCAGGAAGAATTTGCATACGCCGCGATTGTCAGACCGCCGCCCGCCATTGGCAAGCCACGTCGCACAATCCTCACACGCGCCGCGTGGCGCAGGTTTTCACCCACTGCACCGCGTGCAGCAGATTTCCAACCTGCCCGAAAACTCTCCCCCAACGGGACGCGCCCCATAACTCGCGACCCACCCGTCCCGCCAGCATCACCCGCGCAGGTGGCCCGCAACCGCGTCGCCGCGCCTTGCCAGCCCGCCCGGCCAATCTCACATTTCTGCATGCCTGTCACCTTCGGGCCCACCCTCCGGTCGTGGCCGGGGGCGATGCAGCAGAACTTCAGACGAGTCACCCATGAACAGCACCTCTCGCCTCCTTGCTTCCACTGTTGCCATCCTGCTGGCCGCCGGCCTCGCCGCGCCGGCGTCGGCCAGTAATGTGATTCAGGAATGGAACGAACTGGCCCTGAGCACCGTCAAGGACTCGCGCACCGGCCCGCCTCCGACCACGCGCATGCTCGCGATGATGCACACCGCGATGTACAACGCCGTCAACGGCGTCGGCCAGTCCGCCAACAGCCAGTATGGCTCGGCCCCGACGATCGCCGGCGGCGTCAATCGCGAGATCGCCGCCGCCAAAGCCGCGCGAGACATTCTCGCCACGGTTTATCCCGATCGCGCTGCGATCTTCGACGCCAAGCTCGCCGCCACCACCGCCCGCTTCGCCGGTGACAGCACCGTCGGCGCGAGCCTGAACTTCGGCGCCGCCCAGGCCAGCCACATCATCACGATGCGCGCCAACGACGGCTTCGGCGCCGCCTACACCTATGTCCCAGGCAACGGCATGGGCATGTATGGCAACTATCAGTTCACCGGCCCGAATCAGACCGCCGCGAAGTTCCAGGAATTCGCCGCCATGTCCACCTGGACGATGGGCCGCCCCGACGCCTTCCGCCCCGGCCCGCCCCCGACGCTGAGCAGCCAGCAATACGCCAACGAATACGCCCAGGTCAAAGCCCTCGGCGGGATCAACAGCATCGTCCGCACCGCCGATCAGACGCAGATCGCCCGCTTCTGGGCCGCCGGCGCCGGCACCGTCACCCCGCCGGGCATGTGGAACCAGATCGCCGCGGGCATCGCCGCCGATCGCAACCTGACGCTCGAAGCCAGCGCGCAGCTCTTTGCCAAACTGAACATGGGCCTGGCCGACGCCGCCATCGGCGCGTGGGACGCCAAGGCTCACTATGACAACTGGCGCCCCGTCACCGGTATCCGCATGGGCGACCTTGACGGCAACCCGCTGACCATCGGCGACCCGAACTGGACCGCCCTGCTCGGCACGCCCGAGTTCCAGGCCTATGTCAGCGGCCACAGCACCTTCAGCGCCACGGGCGCGACGATCCTCGCCCAGTTCTTCGGCTCCGATCAGATGTGCATTGAAGTGACCGACGAAGCAGGCAACGTCCGCTCCTTCGCCAGTATCTGGGCCGCGGCTGAAGAGGCCGGCATGAGCCGCATCTTCGGCGGCATCCACTGGATGAGCGACAACACCGCCGGCCTCACCCTCGGCCAGGCCATCGCAATGAACCTCTTCAACCAGCAGTTCATCCCGACGCCCGGCGCCACGGCCGTCATTGCCCTCGCGGGTCTGGCCGCGACGCGCCGTCGGCGCTCACGCTAAGGCGGGATCGTCACGCCAGCCCGTACTCCGCCCAGCGTGTGGTCACCTTCGCCTTGATCGACGCATCCATCTGCAGGATCGGTGGCCACGTTCGCGCTGGCACGCCGTGGCGTGAGTCGGCCGGGCTCTTGGCCGTCGCGTCAAAGCCCAGGCGGTGGCCTGTCGCATGCCCGGCGTCGGACAGCACGTGATGCCGCAGGATGTCTCGCCCAGCGTCAAAGTGAGCGCACCAGTGGAAGAAGCACGCATCGATATCCGCAAGATCGACGCCCACGCCATCGCTCAGCACGATTACAAACGGCGGCAGTTCCTCCGGCTTGATCCCGATCTGCGCATCGCCCAGGCGATAGACCTGGCGCAGCGCCTCAATCCCCTGGCCGGGCGTTTTCTTGTCGATCGTCAGCAGCAGCCATCCGCCCCCGAGCGCCTCGGGCGCGACGGCGTTGGTCACGGCCGGCAATTTTGCGACGCTTCGTGCATAGTCAGCAAGCTTGGCCAGATCGCGCTTCACCGGGCCGATCGAGCTGGCCACGCCATGGACAGTCTCACCCTCGCGTTTGGATGTGCAGTCAAAGCCGATCTTCGTGCCGGCGCCGACGAACGGCGCCGCATGGTCGAGAATGTCCAGCGGGCCGTGGGCCAGTTCCACATCGCGCAGCGGATGGCAGCGCTCGCCGCAGCGTCGCAGCACCGCCAGCGTGTCGTGCACGTCGCAATCCTGATGATCGACGATGAAGATCGTCTTGGTCCAGGCCATTTGCCCAGCGCCCCAGATGCTGTGCATCAGCCGCCGGCCCTGCAGTGGGTACGCCTTCTTGCAGGCGATCATCGCGCAGTTGTGAAACGTGCCGAACTGCGGCAGGTCATAGTCCTCAATGTCGTGCACGATCGTCTTGAGCAGCGGGAAGAACACCCGCTCCGTCGCCTTGCCCAGGAAGTAATCCTCCTGCGGCGGCAGGCCGACGACCGTCGTCGGATAGATCGCATCGCGCCGGTGCGTCACCGCCGTCACCTCGACGATCGGATAACGATCCGGCAGTGAATAGAACCCGGTGTGATCGCCGAACGGGCCTTCGAAGACCGCGCCGGGGCCGAGCGGGCCGTCGCGCGCAGGTTCGTAGCCGATAGAGCCCGCATCGGTGTTGACGTACCCCTCGATGACGATCTCGGCGTGCGCCGGGATCCACAGCGGCACCGTCACGCCGCGGACCATCTCGATCCCGCGCCCGTGCAGGAAGCCGGCCAGCAGCAGTTCGCTGATGCCCGGCGGCAGTGGGGCGGTGGCGGCGTAGGGCATCACACTCTCGCCACCGAGCACGATGGCGACGGGCATCTTCTGGCCCAGGGCTTTCCACGAGCGCCAGTGCCGAGCGCCGTCGTGGTGCATGTGCCAGTGCATGGCCACGCGGTCCTTGGCCAGGAGCTGGACGCGATACATCCCGATGTTGTGGCTGCTGGGCTTGGCTTGGTCACGATCCTCAGCGTGGATGGTGTGGATGCCCGCCAGGGTGATGTATCGCCCGCGGAAGCGCTGGTTCCACGCATCGCCGCGCGAGATGCCCGGGACCTCGTCATTGACGTTCGCCGGGTAGCCGAGTGTCAAAAAGTCACCATCGTGCGGCCAGCAGCGCAGGATTGGCAGACGCGTCAGATCGATCTGCGATCCCTGCTTGACAACCTGCTGGCACGGCCCGCGCCCGCGCTTGCGGCGTGGCGGAATCCGCAGCAGGGGCAGGAACTGCTTGGCCTTGGCGAACAATTCGCCCAGCGAGCGAGGCGGCTCGGGCTTGACCAGACTGCCGATTCGCGCGCCGATCGCGTCGAAGCCGGTGGCGGTCGTGGTGGCGAAACGCTCGCAGCCCAGGGCCATCTCCATGCGGCGATACGAGCCCCAGGCGTTGATCAGCAGGGGGAAGTCGGAGCCTTCGACATTTTCAAACAGCAATGCGCGGCCGCCACGGTCGGCAAAGCGCGGGTCGTTGCGACGGCTGGCGGGGCTGCCGGGGTGCGGCGCGCGGGCTTTGCTTTGGCGGTCGGCAATTTCGGTGATTTCCAGCACGGGGTCGACCGGCGTGCGGACGCGGACCAGTTCACCGGCGGTCTCGAGTGCCGCCACGAAGTCACCGAGTGATCGATACATGATGCGGTGACGGTAGCAAGTTTCTCGCCGCACAGGAAGAGAAAGTTTACGTTGGGGGCGTGCCCTTTGCCGCGGATTGGAGGCGTTCTGAGCCACGCCGCGGCGGGTGGACCGTTGCCCCTTGCCGAGCGCACGGCGAGCACTGGAGCGATCGTGGCGCAGGTCCCATGTTTTGCGCCGCGACGGGGTGCTGGCGCGTGAAACAGGCACGGCGTTTGCGTAAACTTCACCCGCGTGCAATTCAGCACGCCATTTCGGGAGGGTTGGCTATGACTCTGGGATTCCTCGTCAATGGTCTTGGAATCATGTTCCTGGTCATCATCGGCGTCGTCGTGCTGCTGGCGCTGGTGGTGGGTGTGCTGATGGTGTCGGTGTACAACAACCTGGTGTCGCGCAGTGTGGGGTTCAAGAACGCGTACTCGCAGATTGATATCCAGCTCAAGCGCCGGTATGACCTGATCCCCAACCTCGTGGAGGTGGCCAAGGGGTACGTCAAGCATGAGCGCGAGACGCTCGAGGCGGTGATCAAGGCGCGTAATGGCGCGGTCGCCGCGGCGGGGCAGGCGGCGGCGAATGTCGGCACCGCGTCGGCCATGACGGCGCTGGCGGGGGCCGAGGGCGTGCTGAGCCAGACGCTCGGGCGGTTGTTTGCCCTCAGCGAGGCGTATCCGGATTTGAAGGCCAACACGACGATCATGCAACTGTCCGAGGAACTGACGAGCACGGAGAACCGCGTGGCGTTTGCGCGTCAGGCGTACAACGACTCGGTGGCGGGGTACAACACGTATAAGCGGTCATTTCCGCCGGTGGTGTTTGCCGGGCTGTTTGGGCATGGGCAGGATGCGTCGCTGCTGACCTTTGACGAGGGTGCGAAGCTGCAGACGGCGCCGGTCGTGAAGTTCTGAAGCGTCGGCTGATCGTCAGTGTGTGAACGGGGGACTGCACGATGCTGGACTTTGCCCAACAGCAGGAATCGGCCCGGCGGCGCACGCGACGATTGGTCGTGGCGTTTGT
>JALOQT010000114.1:0-4940 GCA_025453375.1 Phycisphaerales bacterium
GGCGCCGCTGATCAAGATCAAGGACCTGCGCGACGGGCGGCCGGTGGCGCTGGGCACTGGCGGCATCGCGCTGCAGCCCTTGGTGGCCGAGGCGGCTCGGGCGTCGGCGAATGTCGTCAGTGGCGGGTGGGGCGACATCTGGTGCGTCTTTGAGTGGGACCGCGCCTGGCTGCCGGACATCGGCGAGCCGGAGTTCGCCCTCGACCACGCCGCCCGCACGATCTATCAATGGATGAACCAGGCCACCCCAGCCCAGACCCGCCAGCCGATCACGGCGAGTGTGTACTAGGGAAGGATTGAGGGCCGAGGCGTGGGGGGGGTGGGGAATGGGGGGGTGGGGGGCGAGGGCTCAGTGAAGAGGCGGGGATTCGGGAGCCCTGTGCACGGAACCGCGGAGGCGCGGGGCGTGAATTGCTGGTGGCGAGAAGCGCGGCCCGAGCGAGTTGAGCGCAAGGCAGAGCTTCGCGGCTCCCGATTCCATCGCTCTCGCCCGACTCCACATCTTCACCCTCCCAGCCTCTATGTCTCTGTCTCTATCTCACTGCATCAACAGCCTCTCCTCCGCGTCTCCGCGCCTCCGTGCAAAAGGCGTACAGAACAG
Organism: Phycisphaerales bacterium; assembly: GCA_025453375.1. Lineage (GTDB taxonomy): Bacteria > Planctomycetota > Phycisphaerae > Phycisphaerales > UBA1924 > JAJTGZ01. The sequence goes on from JALOQT010000114.1 coordinate 602, forward strand.
GCCCACGCCCGAGGGCGTAGCCTCGCCATAGAGTCAATCCGTGCCCAAGCGTGCGCCCAATCCTGAGCCGTTGCCCGGGCCGAGTGCGCAGGTGGCGGGCGACCCGGCAGCGCTCGCCGCGTGGATCGTCGATGTCTGCACGCGGCCGATGCCGGGGGGTGGGCCTGAGGGCGAGCGTGGGGGTGAGCGTGGGGGCGAGCGTGCGGTCGCGAGGCGCGAAACTGGTTTAGGTTTCGCCCTCGCGGGCATCGCCCGGGCCGAGCCTTCCCAGCGGGCCGATGAGCTCCGCGCGTGGCTCGCCGCCGGGAAGCACGGCGAGATGGCCTTTCTCGCCGACCAACTCGCCCCTCGCCTGGACTGCCGCGCCGAGTTGCACGGCGCCGTGTCGATCATCATGGTCGCCGATGTCTACGCTGGCCGCGCAGGCGTGGATGGACCCACCCAGCCCGACACGATGTGGGACGACGTCAGCATCACTCCATCGGTGGGGCAGTCGTCCCAGCCCACGACACCAGCCCCCCACGCCCCCCTCGGCCGCATCGCCCGCTACGCCCAGAGGCGTGACTATCACCAGACGATCAAACGCCGCCTGCATCGCCTGGCCGACGCGCTGCGTGCCATCGATCGCCAGGCCCAGCCCCCCGTCCAGACGCGCGCCTTTGCCGACACCGCCCCGCTGATGGAGCGCGAGCACGCCACAAACGCCGGCCTCGGCTGGGTCGGCAAGCACACGCTGCTCATCCACCCGCGCGTCGGTTCGGGCTTCGTCCTCGGCGGCATCCTCACCACGCTGGACCTCCCGCCCACGCGCGATCAGCCTATTGCCGACGCCTGCGGCACCTGCACCCGCTGCATCGATGCCTGCCCGACCGGCGCGATCACGCCCTACAGCCTCGACGCACGCCGCTGCATCAGTTACCTGACAATCGAACACCGCTCGCTGATCCCCGATGACCTCGCCCCGCACGTCGGCCCGTGGGTCTTCGGGTGCGACATCTGCCAGGAAGTCTGCCCGCACAACTCGCCCCGCGGCTTGATGGCGATGCCAGCCCCCACGCCATCAGCCGCACGCCCGCACGCAACACTGCCCCTGCTGGAGATGCTCGGCTGGACCGACGAATCCCGCAGCCGCCTGGGCGTCAGCGCGATGAAACGCGCGACAACCTCCATGCTCCGCCGCAACGCCCTGTTGGGCCTGTTGGCCCTGCTGCCAACGCTGCCCACCGCCGATGGACAGGCACTCCGCACCCGCATCGAATCGATCGCCACCGACGACACCGAAGACCACCTCGTCCGAGCGACCGCCCGCCAAGTGCTGCGGCTGGCGGGAGGCCAAAAGGCTACATAGCTACATGGCTACATGGCTACATCGCTACATGAATACAGAGCCTTGGGCCTGCCAAAGCAAAAACGCCTCCGATTCCTCGGAGGCGTTAAGATCGAAGGTCTTCATGTGTCCATGTCTTCATGTAGCGCTGTAGCCATGTAGCCATGTAGCCATGTAGCCCTGTAGCGCTGTAGCCCTGTCCCTACTTCTTCTTCCCCGCCACCGGCCGAGCCGCGCCGTTGCGAGAGTTTTTGTCGAGGACCGATCCGCCGGAGGCTCTCTTCGCCACGCCGCCGCCCGCACTCCCGCCCTTGCCCGCCGCCGCCGGCTTGCCCGCCTCGCCCGCCAGGCGATTGCCAAAGTGCGCGTCTTGCACGGGCACCACCTGGCGAAGCACCTCGATGAGCACCTCGCCCGGCGAGCCCATCGCGTCAACCTCCGCGATCAGGCTCTTGTCGTAGCACTCCAGGACCGGATATGTCTCCTGCTTGTAGACGTCCCACCGTTTGCGGATGACATCTTCCCGCGCGTCATCGAAGCGGTTTTCCTTGATCGCCCGCCGACGCAGACGCTCGATCATCTTGTCCTCATCCGGGCAGACCAGGTGGATGATCTTGAGCACCTTGATGTGCTTCTCGAGGATCTTGGCCTGGTTGGGGTTGCGCGGGATGCCGTCGAGCACCAGCAGGTCCACGCTGGGCTTATAGATGCTCATGACCGTCCGCGCGTGCATGTGCTGGCTCCACATCTGCACCGTCGGCTCGTCGGGCACCAGCAGGCCCTTGCTGGAATATTCGATAAACGTGCGCCCCAGCGCACTGTTGACATCCACATTGCGGAACACATCCCCGCACGAAAGGTGATAGAACCCCGGGATGTGCCCGAGGATCTTCCCCTGCGTGCCCTTGCCGGCACCGGGAGGACCAAACAGCAGAATTGTGCGATACCGGGGATGCGATGACATCGAGCACTCCTTGGTCGTCAGGGGGCTGTCACCAGCACGCACGCCGTGGACGGGCGTGGGCGTGTGTGGAGGGGAGCCGCGGCAAAAACCCGCAGACGCCCAGAGCGACAGCACTGACGCACCTTTCACACCAACTTTGCGACACTAGGCCCAGCCGCGCCCGCCGTGGACAAGCCGCAGGCCAGTCCAGCAACAAGCCCCTCCAGCCTACCACCTCTCGCCGTTTTGGCAACCCCCCGACGCACGGCCAACGCCCCACCCGGGTCCGCCCATGCCGCCGATTCGCTTACCGGCCCTTCGGGTACCCCGGCCCTCCGGGCCGAGCGGCTTCCCCCGAGCCAGACGCCCCGCCCTCGAGGCCAAGCCCACTCGCGTCACGACAAGACATTCGAGCCACTGGCGCAGCAGACATGGCGGCTCATGGTGAGCCGCCATGTCTGAGCCATGCCCTCAGTGGACTTTCGTTGCCGGCGCACGGGTGGGCGTTCCCGCCGCACGCCAGCGCCAACGACTTATCGACGGCGTCGTGCGACGACCGCCAGCCCCAGTAGGCTAACCGCCGCCGCGCTCGGCGTCGGCACGACCGGTGCGACAAAGCGGAAGCCCGCGTCGGAGAACGCCGCACCGCTGTAGAAGAACGAGGTCGTCACCGGCACATTGAAGTTGGGCGAGTTGCCTGCCATCTGCGTCGGATTCATCGTGCTGACAAACGAGAAGCCGCCCAGTGAACTCCCCGCGTTGATGTCCGTGGCTGTGCCCGAGGCCGTCCACCGCACGCTGAAATTGCTGCCGCTGCCAAACGTCGCCGGGGTCCATCCTGCTGGCGAGGTGATGTTGCTGGGCGTGCTGAAGAGGTAGTTCTGCCCGGGAATCCACGCGAACCACAGGGTTCCGATAGGCGTCGTGCCCGTGTTGTTCACCGAAATGGCATACGTCCAGACCCCGGCCCCCGGGCCAGCCGTCGGCGTGACGGTCGCCGAACCGCCGAGCTGACCGAAAGCACTGGCCGAAGCCAGCAAGACCGACCCGGCACCAAGCACAACGCGATTCGTGATGCGACTCATCGGACATCTCCTTCTCAACAGGTACACACGTGGACAGGACACAACCCCTCGGATGCAACCACTGTCCTGCTGCATGCAGGAATCGCCCAGTCTTTACGCAAGTCTGCGATGAGGCTCTCGCCCAAGCCTTGCCCCACCTCGCCCAATCCCCCAACTCCCCAGCCCCGCATTTACTGTCAAGACCTCAGGGCCAGCATCACGGCTGCACCGCGCCCAGCCGCAACCGGGGCACAATCCGCGGCTCACCCAGAGGCGTCACTTCGTGCAGCATCAACTTGCCAAGCCGCGTCGAAAACACCCGCAGCGACCCATGCCCGCGCTCCAGCCCCGCCCGGGCGGCTTGCGTCTTGATCAGTTCCGCCGGGTCCATCGTCACGATCACCTGCTGGCCATCGACGATCGCCAGCAGCACGCCGGTGTATGCCGAGAGCGTGTCACGCCGCGCCCAGCCGACGAGCTGCACGCGCGCATCCAGATCGCTCGGCTCGATATTGGTACCCAAAGCATCGCTCGTCCACGAGGCGAACGCCTCCGGCGTCGTGCACACCACCTCCGGCACAAAGCCGTTGTCCACCTGCAGGTCATATTCCGCCAGCAGCGGCCCCGCCGGCCCGATCCACCATTTCTGCCAGCCAAAGTACCCCCCGGCGCCCAGCACGCACAGGGCGATCATCGCCACCAGCCGCCAGCGCCGCCATGGTCCGATGCGCCCGGCGACGTCCCGCTCGCGCCGGCCCGTCGGCATCGCCGGCGGCACAAACACCGCCCGCAAGCCGGACTCCACCGCCCGATGCGCCTGCACCTCGCGCTGCAGCCGCGGCTCGCGCACCAGCCGACTCTCAAACGCCGCACGGGCCGCCTCATCCATCCGGTCATCCAGATAGGCATCCAGCGCTTCGAGATCCTCCGGCCCGAGCGGGCCAGACGGTGACGGCGGGGGTGGAGGGGGTGTGGGGGGGGGGGGGGAGGTGGTCATGTCAGACC
>JALOQT010000114.1:4988-5899 GCA_025453375.1 Phycisphaerales bacterium
CCGCGCAGGGCCACGCGGGCGCGCGAGACGTGGCTCATCGCTGTGCCCTTAGGGATCGAGAGTACTTCGCTGATCGACTCATAGTTCAGCCCGCCGACGATGCGCAGCAGCAGGCACGTGCGCTCAGTCTCGCTGAGGTGGGCCAGGGCTGCGGTCAGGCGCGTCGCGGCGCTGCTGTTGGCATCGGCGCGGGCGACGTGTCGGGCTGTGTCGTGTCTGGCCGTTGCCATGAAGTCCTCAATCTGGCCCGTCGCCCGCCGGGCCGGAGCCTGGCTGCTGCGACGATTCCCCAGCGCCGTCAAGCGCGTGACTTGCCCCATCCATGCCGCGAAACTCGTTCCAACGGTGAAACTGTCTCGCCGCCGCAGTCCAATCAGCGCGGCGTCCTGCACAACGTCATCAGCATCCGCCGGATTGCGAAGGATCGCCGCGGCGATCAACCACAATCGCGGCCTGATCGCCTCAAATTCACGCCAAAACGCCTCCGGACTCAACATCCCGGAAGGGTCATTCTCCACGTCATCACCCGCGCCCGAAGAACTCGGGTCGTCGGGCATGGCATCCACCGATTGGCCGGGAACCTGTTCCTCCATCCTGGAGCCCGACGCTGAAACAACCGCTCAACGCACCCTCGCACGTGCAGGCCGAAACCCTTGTGTGCGTGGTGATCTGACTGACTCCACCGTATGTCGCGACGGATGGATGGCTTGCAGGATTTGATGGGTGGTTCTGCTGGGAAGGGGTTGTCTTTGGAGAAGTAGTGGGATCTGGGGACATAATCCCCTCGACTTTGGGGGGCAGTGCATCCCCTTGATGGGGATTTCCTATACTCGACCATGCTGCAGAACACGGGCCGCCGGGCGAACAATGCGATTGCGAGTGCTGGGGGCGTGGGCGGGAGCGGAGGCGGG
>JALOQT010000115.1 GCA_025453375.1 Phycisphaerales bacterium
CACGACGGCCGCCAACTTGCCCTCCACACAGACCGTGTAGCCCTCCACGGCGACTGTGTAGCCCTCCACACCCCCTCTGCAGCCCTACACGGTCGTCCGTGCCCCTTCATTTCTCGGACGCAGGTGCTGAAAAGCGGCGATTCTGATGCGATAGCAGGGGTCTGAGGACATGCATGGCGAGCGAAGCCCGAACAAACCGAAGACAGCATCGAGAGGCAGCAGCCATCAGGCATCGGGAGAGCGGGGAATCGGGAATCGGCACTCGGAGTGGTGGGGGCATCTGGCATCCGGCATCTGGCATCGGACATCCGAAGACGTTGCGGGGTGCGGCGGGCTTGGGCTTTCACGTTCGCGTTCGCGTTTCGGGGGCCGCCGAAGGGTCGGTGCTGCGCACCGATGACACTCACGGAGTGAGTGTCCCACCCAAGCAAGCATCGCCCCCCCCCACCCCTTCCCACCCGCGTCTCCGCGGGCTACCATCGGCCCCACCCCTACCCCTGAGGGAACGGTCGTGCAGGATCGCGCGGCTGGGTTACTCCAAGGGGGAGCTTGCGGATGGGCATTTGGAGGTTTCCCTTGGCCACCAGCGGCACAATCACCCAGGTCATCGGTTCGACGTTTGACGCACAGTTCCCCGAGGACAAGCTCCCGGAGATCTATAACGCTTTGAAGATCACCGGCGAGACGCCGCAGGGGCGGATCAACCTCACTGGCGAGGTGCAGCAGCACCTTGGCGGCGGGAAGGTTCGTGCCGTTGCGCTGGGCAGCACCGATGGTCTGCGGCGCGGCATGCCGTGCCTGGATACCGGTGCGCCGGTGGCGGTGCCCGTTGGCGAGGCGGCGCTGGGGCGCGTCTTCAACCTGCTCGGCGAGCCGATTGACAACGGTCCGGCGGTGCCGGCGAGTGTCAAGCGCAGCCCGATTCACCGTGCGCCGCCGGAGTTCAGCGAGCTGAATCCCAAGACGGAAATGCTCGAGACGGGCATTAAGGTCATCGACCTGCTGTGCCCGTTTGTCCGCGGTGGCAAGATTGGTCTCTTCGGTGGGGCAGGCGTCGGCAAGACGGTCGTCATCCAGGAGATGATCGCTCGCGTGGCGCGAAACTTCGGTGGCTACTCGGTGTTTGCCGGCGTCGGCGAGCGGACGCGCGAGGGCAATGACCTGTGGCGCGAAATGAAGGAAGCGGAATACATCGATGCGACGGGCAAGAAGAGCCACGTCATCGAGAAGGTGGCCATGGTGTTCGGCCAGATGAATGAGCCGCCCGGTGCGCGTCTGCGCGTGGCGCTGTCGGGCCTGACGATGGCCGAAGAGTTCCGCGATGCGTCGGGCAAAGAGACGCTGATGTTCGTGGACAACATCTTCCGCTTCACGCAGGCGGGGTCTGAGGTGTCGGCGCTGCTGGGCCGCATGCCCAGCGCCGTGGGCTATCAGCCGACGCTCAGCACCGAGATGGGTGAGCTGCAGGAGCGGATCACCTCGACGGCCAAGGGCGCCATCACCAGCGTGCAGGCGATTTATGTGCCGGCCGACGACCTGACCGACCCGGCCCCGGCCACGGCCTTCGGCCACCTTGACGCGTTCGTCGTTCTGGCCCGCGGTATCGCCGAGAAGGGCATCTTCCCGGCGGTCGATCCGCTGGCCAGCACCAGCCGCATCTTGTCGGCGGACATCCTCGGCGAGCGCCACTATCGCGTCAGCCGTCGCGTGCAGGGCATCCTGCAGCGGTACAAGGACCTGCAGGACATCATCGCGATTCTGGGTGTGGACGAACTGTCCGAGGAGGACAAGAAGACCGTCAGCCGCGCCCGCAAGATCGAGCGGTTCCTGAGCCAGCCGTTCTACGTCGCCGAAGTGTTCACGGGCTTCCCGGGCATCACCACGCCGCTGGCCGAGACGCTCGACAGCTTCGAGCGGCTGTGCAACGGCGAAGGCGACGACCTGCCGGAAGGCGCGTTCATGTACGTCGGCACGCTGGACGACGCCCGCAAGAAGGCTGAGAAGATGAAGTAAGGGTTGGGGAGAAGGCATCGGGCATCGGGCATCAGGCATCGGAAGAAGATGCAGGGTGGCCGGGGTAGTTGGTGATGCTTGGGTTGGTTGGTGAGTTGGTTGGTGATGTTGAATGTGCGAACAGACACCCCGGATGGCCGGGGTGTTTTTTTGTTGGGCGGGGGGGCGTCTGTGTTGGGCCGGCTGTGTCGGGCCGTGTGGGCTGCCACCAAATCGCGGCTTGCTCGTAGAATGTTTCACTCACAGGAGGTGCACCATGGCTGAATCGTCATCGGTTCGTCCGCTGGGAAGTTCGTCGAGCGCGGCGCCGCTCGGCCAGGGGGGGCCGTCCGGGGTAGGGGGCGGTGGTAGCGGTCTTGGCGGCGGCGCGGGTGGCCAGCCCGGGCCTGATGGCCCCGGTGCGGGGGCGGCACGGGCGCAGTTCCCGACGGGGGCGATCGTCGGGTCGCTCGTGGGCGTCACGGGGTGGGCGTGGGGGACGCTGATCTGGGCGGCGGTGCTGGGGGATGTCGGGGCGGTGTGGTGGCCGTGCGCGGTGGGGATGGTGATGTCACTGGCGCTGGGGCTGATGCATTGCTGGATCATCATGCTGGGGCAGTCACGTCGGCCCGGTGACGCACCCACCGGGCTGGCCACGTCGGCCTCGCTCTTGACGCTGCTGGGTGTGCTGATGCTCTACGTTTCCCACGTCGTCGAACCGGCGGTGCAGAAATCCGCGACGCTTTCGGCCTCGCCCACGGCGGTCTTCTTCCGCGCGCCAGACCTGGTATCACTGCTGCTGCTGTTGACGGCGGCGATCCTGTGGTTCTGCGTCGTGATGCGATGGCGGCGCCTCGGCAAGGCGATCGACACAGCGCTGGATGGGCTCTAGCCGCGGCGATGCAGGCCGGATCAACTCACCAATCCAGTGGCCCGCGCCACGCGGCGGCCAGGTCGCCTACGACGACGGAGAGGTCATCGCCGCGGGCTGAACCCGCGTGCGGCGCGGTGTGGGCGGAGGGTTGGGCCATAAGCACGCCGCTGGCGTTGACTTGGCCGAGGCGCTGGGCGGGCACGCCCGCGGCGGCGAGGGTCGTCAGCACGCGGGCCTCGTCGGCGGGTGCTACTTCCAGCACGTAGCGGCTCGGGCCTTCGCTGAAGGCTGCGTGCCATGCGTCGGCCGGGCCTTGCGATGGGGTTGGCTGTGGGCCTGGCTGTGAGCCTCGCAGGGCGGCGAGGTCCAGCGTCGCGCCCAAAGGTGCGCCGGGGGCGGAGCCGGCGATGAGCATCTCGGCGACGCACGCCAGCACGCCGCCGTCGGAGACGTCATGCGCGGCGCGGATGCCGACGCGACCGGCGATCAGGCCTGCCACCGCGCGGGCTGTCGCCGGGCCGAGGGTGAGGTCCACCTCCGGCGGCGTGGTCTGCGTCCCCGTCAGGCCCATCGCCGACACGATCGACCCGGCGAGGCTCCTCGGCACGCGGCCGACGTGGATCAGCGTGCTGCCGGCACGCTTGGCGTCCATCGTCACGATCTGCTCAAGGCTCGGCACGATGCCCATGCCCGAGATCAGCAGCGTGAAGGGAATCTCAATCGTGCGGCTCTGGCCCGTCGCCGGGTCGGTGTAGACCAGTTGGTTGTTCAGCGAATCCTTGCCGCTGACGAACGGCGTGCGATAGGCCTTGGCCCCGTCATAGCACCCCCAGCACGCACGGACGAGCGCGGCCATGTTGCCGGGCTTGGCGCAGCTCGGCCAGCAGAAGTTGTCGAGAATCGCGATGCGGCTTGGATCCGTCCCGACGCAGACGAGGTTGCGCACGCACTCATCGATGCCGGCCAGAGCCATCTGATAGGGGTCGCCGGCCTCGGCCGGGTCACCCGTGCCGGTCTGCAAGCCGCAGGCGATCGCCAGGCCGCGGCCGCTGCCGATCACCGGCTCGATCACGCTCGCATCGCTCGGCCCGCGCTGGGCCGGGCCGACGAGCGGCTTGACGACCGAACGCCCCTGCACCTCATGGTCATACTGACGCACGATCCAGTGCTTGCTGGCGACTGTCGGGTGGGCCAGCACCGCCAGAAGCGTGTCCTTGAGCGAGCGGGGCTCGCTGGCGATGGACGGCTGAGGCTTGGCGTGCACGCTTGGCGCCGGCGGCGTCCACATAGCCTCGCGCGTGGGCATCGGGATGCCGTCATGGAGCAGGTGCATCGAGAGGCGGCCGACTTCGGCGCCGTGGTAGGTGAGGATCAGTTCGTGCCCGTCGGTGCCGAAGTGGCCGAGGTCGGCGATGTCCACGCCTTCCTCGATGCAGATCGCCCGCAGCGCCTCGACATGGCCCGGCGGCACCGCCAGCACCATCCGCTCCTGCGCTTCGCTGATCCAAATCTCCGTCGGGCTGAGGCCGGCATACTTCAGCGGGGCACGCTCAAGCTGCACGTGGGCACCGAGCGAACTGCCCATCTCGCCGACGGCTGAGGAAAAGCCACCGGCGCCGCAGTCGGTCATGCCTGAATAGAGCGGGGCGATGCGGCCATCGGCGTGGCGATAGTCTCGCGCGCGAAGCACCGCGTCGAGGAGTTGCTTCTCGGTGATCGCGTTGCCGATCTGCACCGCGTGGCCGAACTCATCGGCGGCGTTCTGCTCAAGTTGGGCGCTGCTGAAGGTCGCCCCGTGCACGCCATCGCGCCCCGTGCGCCCGCCCAGGGCGATGATGCGATCGCCGGCCTTAGCCTGACCTTTGACCAGGTGCCGCGGAATCAGCCCGATGCACCCGGCGAAGACCAGCGGGTTTCCGACATACCGCCGATCAAAGGCGACGGCGCCGCTGACGGTCGGAATGCCCATGCGGTTGCCATAGTCGCGCACGCCGGCGACGACCTGCGTCAGGATGCGGCGCGGATGCAGTGTGCCGGGGGGCAGGTCGCTGGCGGGCATC
>JALOQT010000116.1 GCA_025453375.1 Phycisphaerales bacterium
GGAAGACGAAGCCGCGCTGAACAAGGCCATCCGCGATCGCATGGAAGGCCGCGTGAAGATCGAGCAGCAGATGGCCATGCGCATGCAGGTGGCCAAGCACCTGCTCGAGACGGTCAAGATGGACCTGCCCCAGCGCGTCACGGCCGATCAGGCCGCCCGCAACTTCCAGCGCCGCCGCATGGAGCTGCAGTATCGCGGCGTCGACGCCGTTGAGATCGAGCGTCACATCGCCGAACTCCGCGCCGCCAGCGCCGGCGATGCCGTCCGCGACCTCAAGCTGTTCTTCATCGTTGACAAGGTCGCCGAGCAGCTCGGCGTCAGCGTCACCGAGCAGGAGTTCAACGGCCGCATCGCGCAGATGGCCATCGAAAACGGCGTCCGCCCCGATCAGCTCCGCCAGCAGCTGATCCAGAACGGCCAGGCCCAGTCCATCTTCAGCCAGCTCCGCGAGCACAAGGCCATGGATGCCGTCCTGACCAAGGCCCAGGTCACCGAGCTGCCCCTGGCCGAGTTCAACAAGATCATCGAAGAAGAAAACCGCAAGACCGCGGCCAAGAACGCGATGCTCTAAACCATCACGTCACATCCTCGCTTCACCCCTGACAAGGCGGGCCCCAGCGGCCCGCCTTGTGCTTTCTGGACCGCCGCCGCGCATGAAAAGACCCGCGCCACCGCGGGTCTCTGCAATCACTGATGCCTGATGTCTAGTGGCTGATGCCTGCTGCCCCTCACCCCGCCTGGGACCGCGGGTGCGCCTCGTTGTACGCGTTCTTCAGCCGCTGCGCCGTCAGGTGCGTGTACACCTGCGTCGTGCTGAGGCTCTGGTGGCCCAGCAGTTCCTGCACGCTGCGCAGGTCCGCCCCGTTCTCCAGCAGGTGCGTCGCGAAGCTGTGACGCAGCGTGTGCGGGCTGATCTTCGGGTCCATCCCGGCCATCTTGAGGTACTTGTCCAGCTTCCGACGGACTGAGCGGCTGCTCAGGCGGCCGCCGTGCTTGTTCATGAACAGCGCCTTGCCTGCGCCGCCATTGGGCCAGATGTGGGCATAGCGGCTGTCGCCACGCACCATGCTGACAAACCGGCGAATCGCCGCCATCGCGTGCGTGCCGACCGGCACGATCCGCTCGCGCTTGCCCTTGCCGCGCACGCGGAGCGCATCGCCCTGATCGTCCATGTCGTCGTAGTTCAGGTCCACCAGTTCGCTGACGCGGATGCCCGTGCTGTACATCGTCTCGAGCATCGCCCGATCGCGCATGCCCAGCACGTCATTGTCCGGCGGCGTCACCAGCAGCCGCTCGATCTGATCCATCGTGATCGCCTTGGGCAGGCGCTTGCCCTGCTTGGGCGTGCGGATCGCCGTCATCGGGTTGCTCGGCGCCACGCCACGACGCTCGGCCCACTTGTAGAACGACCGCAGCGTCGCGATCTTCCGCGCCATCGTCGCGCCGGAGTATTCGTTGCCAGACAGGCTCTCCAGGAAGATGCGGATCCAGTCGCTGCTGGCATCGAGGATCTTGTCGGTCAGCGTCGAGCCGCCGATCTTGCCGGCCGGGTTCAGCGGACTGTTGGCCGGGCGGTTCGCCCTCGCCTCATACGCCTTGGCCTCCGCCGCCTCGTCAATCGCGACGCCCGAGCTGAGCTGCGCCCACTCGATGAACTGGCGAAGGTCCGCGCCATAGCAGCGGCTCGTGTAGGCGCTGAAGTGACGCTCACCATCAAGGTACTGCACAAACGCCTGCACCGGCGGCAGCGTCGGCATCGAGTGGTTCTGGGCGTTGGTCGTTGCGTTGCTCATAGTGGGGCTCCGTCAAACAAAGTCGTCGGACCTTGAGGTGATCGGACGATCCCGACCGTCAGTTGAGCCTGCCCATAACTCGTTTTCACTTTTTTCTTGGACCATCCCCCCGCCCGCCCTTCCGCCGCGCAGAAATCGCCACCTCATGGCCTTCGGCCACACCCACCCGCCAACCAAACACCCCGACTACCGCCGCATCCCCTCGGCCGACACCGCCTGCTGCGCCCGATTCGTCGACTGCCGCGCCAGCCGGAGCCGCTCCTCATCCAGCAACCGCCCGAGCGTCTCATGCGCTGCGAACTCGGCAAATCGCTGGCTATTGGCCAGATATCCACGCCAATCCAGGGCCGACTGCGCCTCGACCCGCCCCGCCGCGTAACGCTTTAGATGCATCAGCACTTCGTGGTTTCGCCCATCAAAGTGCTCGCTGACCACCGCCCTCGGCCTCTCCCCCCACCCGCCCCACCTCGTGCCATCCCGCCGCATCCGGACCTCGACATCCCCCTCCGTCGTGCTCCCGGCGATCGACCGCGCAGGTTCTGCGCGATCGCCCGCACCACCATCACCACTCGCCCCATACACCCCCAGCGTCAGCCCCACGGTCGGCGGGTCATACGGGTCATACGCCGTGATTGTCCCGACGATCACCGCATCGACGCCCAGCGCCCGCGCGAGTGTCGCCGCATCCCGCGGCGTGCGAATCTGCGACATCCCCAGCCCCCGCATCGCCCCGATCACCCGATTGGTCGACACCGCCGCCAGCCCGCGCGTCTCCTGCACCTTGGCCACCAGCACGTCCGTCATGCCCAGCACATCCACCGCGCTGGTGCCGCTCTCATTGCGCAGCGGCGCCACCGCCCACAGCGCATCACCCACACCCGCCCCCTGATATGGCGACACCAGCACGCTCGGCGGCGTCAACTCCGGCCCACGCTGACACCCACCCGATAGCAACGCCCCCACCACGCCCACCAGCGCCGCCGCGCCACGCAGCCCCGCCTTCAGCCACCCTGTCCGCACCGTCCGCGCACGTGTCATACTCCGACCGACGCAAGCCCCATGCCGCGAACAACGCGCAAGAACTGCCGCCACCTGCACACACCTTCGCCCCCACCTACCCTCGACCTCTTGTCGAACGAAGCCTCCACCCCGCCCGTCGCAGCACCCCTCGCTCCACTCCCTCCCGGCGCCCGGACCGACATGCGTCGCTCCGTGACCGACGGCTGCTTCTGGTCGGCGATGATGGGCTTTGGCGACCAGTTCCTCCCCGCCTTCATCCTCGCGCTGAACCTCGGCGAAGCCGCCGCCGGGTTGATCGCCACGCTGCCGGGCTTCCTCGGCGCGTTGATCTCGCTGGCCACGCCCTGGGCCGTCGAAAAGCTCGGCAGCCACAAAAAGTGGGTCGTCTTCTGCGCGTTCCTGCAGGCGGCCAGTTTCGTCCCGCTTGTCATCGCCGCGCTCGTGGGCACCATGCCCGCGTGGGCCGCGTTTGCCGTCATCGGCCTCTACAACTTCGGCGGCCTGGCCGCGGGCATCGGCTGGAGCACGTGGATGAGTTCCATCGTCCCCGACCAGCGCCGCGCCGCGTTCTTCAGTTTCCGAAACCGCATGATCTGGATCGTCCAGCTCATCACCATCTTCGTCGCCGGGTGGGTGCTCGAACAGTTCCCGCAGAGCAAGGCCCTGCTCGGCTTTGCACTGATCCTCGCCATCGCCTGCGCCGCCCGGACGGTTTCCGCCGCGCTGCTGGCACGAATCTCCGAACCCGTCCCGTTGCCCAACGGCCACCGCGTCGTCGGCTTTGGTGAGGTCATCAGCCACACCAGCCGCCAGCCCGAGGGCAAGATGATCCTCTACATGCTGCTCGTCGCGCTGGCGACGAACGTGACGCTGGGCTTCCTGCCCCCCTTCGTGCTGGGCGCACTGGGTGAGCCCAAGCAGCACTGGGCCCTGGTCATGGGCGCGATGATGCTCGGCCGCATCGTCATCCTCTTCTTCCTGGGCAACCAGATTAACCGCCTCGGCGCCAAACAAGTCATGATGGTCGGCGCCGTCGGCATCACGCTCATCCACGCGGCGTTCCTCGTCACCAAGCCCGCAGCCCAAGTGCTCGCCCCCGTCGCCGCCCACCTCCCCGGCCCGCTGGCTGGCAATCCGGATCTGCTGTTCATCATGATCGTGCAGGTCGTCGCCGGCGTGCTCTACGCGATGTATGACCTGAGCACCTGGCTGCTGCTCCTCCGCCACACGCGCGAGGAAGAACGCACCAGCATGATCGCCCTGACCTGGTTCGGCTTCTGGGTCTTCTCCTTCGCCGGCACGCTCGTCGGTCAATTCATCCTCAGTTTCTACATCATCCCCAACCAGCAGCCGCGCAGCTTCACCTACGACGGCTACATGGTGCTCTTCGCCATCGGCACCACCCTCCGCCTGCTGACCCTCATCCCCATGGCCTTCTGGGTCGGGCGATTGCCGAAGCATTGAAGAAAAGGTTGAAGGGTGAAGGTTGAATATGAAGCATCCCGAAAAGCTGCGTGCGAAGGAGCGTTCGGAGAGTTTCTCATTCAACCTTCAACCTTCAACCATCGCCTGAACCCTGCCCTTCGCCCTTCCTCGCTACCCTCCCTTGCCCATGAGCACGATCATCGACCTGCTGACTGTCATCCTCGGCTTCTCGCTGATTATCGTGATCCACGAACTCGGCCACTTCTTTGCCGCCAAGTGGGCCGGGGTGCGGGTGCTCGCCTTTGCCGTGGGCTTCGGCCCCGCACTGCTGAGTTATCGCAAGGGCATGGGCTTCGCCACAGGCTCCACCGAGCCGCGCTTCCGTCGCCTGGCGCGCGAGCAGGGTGATGGTCGCGGCATCGTGCCGGGCATCTCCAGCACCGAGTATCGCCTCAACATGCTCCCGCTGGGCGGCTATGTCAAGATGCTCGGGCAGGATGACGCCGACCCCTCCCACCGCTCCGAGCAGCCCGACAGCTACACCGCCGTGAGCATCCCCAAGCGGATGGTCATCATCTCCGCCGGCGTGATCATGAACCTCATCACCGCGGCGCTCATGTTCATCGTCGTCTTCATGATCGGCCTGAAGACCGAAAGCGCCCGCATCG
>JALOQT010000117.1 GCA_025453375.1 Phycisphaerales bacterium
TGACGTTCGTCGGGCCGCACCCGCCGGGGCCACAGCCGCAGGAAGAAGTCGGGAGGTTCATGGTTCAGGTCCTTTCTAGCGCCGGGTGCATCTCGCAGCGACGGTGTGTTGATGGACATTCGGTCAGTTCATCGATTCACAATCGAGCTAGGCAGCGTCTCGACGAACGCGCGGATTTCATCGCGTACGCGCCGATAGTGGCTCATCGCTTCGTCATCGCTTGCCGCGCCCTGGGCCAGCCGGGGCGGATCATCAAACCCGACGTGCACCACCCGTGCCCCAGGCATGATCGGGCAACTCTCATGCGCCGAGTCGCACACCGTCACCACGATCTGCGGCGGCGCAGGGAGTTCCTCCGGCCGCTTGGACGTGTGCCCCGAGATATCCACCCCCGCCTCGCGCATCGCCCGCACTGCCAGCGGATTCAGCCCGTGCGGCTTGGTCCCGGCGGACATCGCCTCGATGACATCACCCTTGAGTGCTCGCGCCCACCCTTCAGCCATCTGGCTGCGGCAGGAGTTGCCCGTGCACAGGAACAGGACGCGAAGTTTTGAGTGCATGTCGCTCATAGAACCCTCCTGTTCAATGCTTCGCCGTCGCCAGGATGTGCGTCAAGGGCGAGAGTGTGAAATCCACCGGCCATGACTCGCCCCACCTCGTCACGCCCCAGTCGCTCCCATCGTCGTCCTCGTCGCACTCGCCCGCATCATCTCCACAAATCGAGCCGCCTGCGGCGACAGCACCTTCCCCGCTCTTCGCACGATGCCATACGCCCGCGCCGGGAAATACCGATCCATCGGGATCATCGCCAGTTCATCGCGATCCGAGAGGCAGATGCTCGTGACGATCGACACCCCCATGTCGCGCCGCACATATTCCTTGATCACTTCCCAGTTGCCGACTTGCAGCTTCACCGTCGGCCGCAGATTGTGCTTGTGAAACGTCTTCTCGACGACGCCCCACGTCGTCAGGTGGCTCGGCGGCAGGATGAGCGGATATTCCGCCACGTCGCTGATCGTCACGCGCTTGCGCGTCGCCAGCGGGTGGCCCTTGGCGCAGATCAGCATCGGCTGATAGCTGAACATCGCCTCAAACTCGATATCACGCTGGCGGTCGACCATCGTGCCGACGGCAAAGTCCACCTGCCCGGCCCGCAGTTGCGACAGCCCGTCCCGCCCCGTCACGTTGTGCAGGTGCAGCTCGATGCCCGGGTGCGCTGCCGTGAACGCCGCGACGTGATCGGGCAGCAAGTACAGGATCGTCGAGCCCCCCGCGGCGATGTCCAGTCGGCCCGAGTCCAGCTTCCCACGCCGCGCAGCGAAGCGATCCCCCAGCGCGTCGATCTCGCGCACCAGGCTCTCGGCCATCTCCAGCAGCAGTTGGCCCTCGTGCGTGAGCACGATCCGCGGCCCGCGCCGCTCAAACAGCGCGACTTTCAGTTCACGCTCCAGCGCCTGAATCTGCAGTGAGACCGTCGGCTGGCTGACCATCAGTTCATCCGCGGCTTTGGACACACTGCCATGCCGCGCCGCGGCGCAGAAGCCCCGCAGCTGCTGCAGCCGGTTGTGCTTGTAGTGCTGGCTGCGAAGCGTGGGAGCGACTTTCGCCGGGGCTTTGCTGGCCTGCGGGGCCGCGCCGGGTGCGGCAGATTTGGCCACGGGCTTGGGTGAGGTGCTCATGGATGGCTCATTTTAGTATAAGTACTGGCTATGGTTAGCATGACAATATCGTTCTGGACAATAGAGGACTTGGAGGTATTCTTTGCCGATCAACAGATGCATGTGACGCACCTGTTGACCGAGTCGGAGCCGCCCATGCCCATCGCCCAGACCATGACGCCAAGCCCAGTCAGCCGCCCGCACGCGGGCACCTCGGCCACGCAAGCCTGGCCCGCGGGCGTCACGCTCCTGGCCCCGATCCCCCCTTCGGCGGCAGGCATCATGACGCACGATGCCCTCGCCTTCGTCGCCTCCCTGCATCGCGCCTTCAACGGCCGACGCCTCGAACTGCTGGCCCTCCGCGTCCAGCGCCAGGCCCGGCTCGACAATGGCGAGCGGCCCGACTTCCTGCCCCAGACCCAGCACCTGCGCGACAACGCCTGGACCGTCGCCCCGATTCCGGCGGATCTGCTGGACCGGCGTGTCGAGATCACCGGCCCGGTCGATCGCAAGATGATCATCAACGCGCTCAACAGCGGCGCCAAGGTCTTCATGGCCGATCTGGAAGACAGCCAGAGCCCGACGTGGGAGGGGCTGGTCAGTGGCCAGGTCAATCTGTTTGACGCAGTCCGCCGCACGATCGCCTTCACCGGCCCCGATGGCAAGGCCTATGCCCTGAGCCCGACGCCCGCGGTGCTGATGGTCCGCCCGCGTGGGTGGCATCTGCCCGAGCGTCATCTGCTGGTCGATGGCGAGCACGTCAGCGGGTCCTTGATGGACTTCGCCCTCTACTTCTACCACAACGCACGCGAGCTGCTTGCCCGGGGCACTGGGCCGTACTTCTACCTCCCCAAGCTCGAAAGCCACCTCGAAGCTCGCCTGTGGAATGACGTCTTCGTCTTCGCCCAGCACGCCCTGGGCCTGCCGGTCGGCACGATCCGCGCCACCGTCCTCATCGAGACGATTCTGGCCGCCTTCGAGATGGACGAAATCCTCTACGAACTCCGCCAGCACATCGTCGGCCTCAACTGCGGCCGGTGGGACTACATCTTCAGCGTCATCAAGAAGCTGCACGCCCACGAAGCCATGCTCCTGCCCGATCGCGGCCAGGTCACGATGAACACGCACTTCCTCCGTAGCTACTCGCGCCTGCTGATCAAGACGTGCCACCGTCGCGGCGCCTTTGCGATGGGCGGCATGGCGGCGTACATCCCCGTCAAGGGCGATGCCTCGGCCAATGACGCCGCGTTCGCCGCCGTCCGGGCTGACAAGCAGCGCGAGGCCGGCGATGGCCACGATGGCACGTGGGTCGCCCACCCCGGCCTCGTCCCCGTCGCGATGCAGATCTTCGACCAGCACCTGGCCACGCACGCGACGAGCGGCACCGCCCCCCGCACCAACCAGCTCGATGTCCTGCGCGATGACGTCCACGTCACCGCGGCCGACCTGCTCACTCCGCCCCAGGGCACAATCAGCGAGGCCGGCATCCGCAACAACGCCATCGTGTCGATTCGCTACATCGAATCCTGGCTCCGCGGCGTCGGCTGCGTGCCGCTCTATAACCTGATGGAAGACGCCGCGACGGCTGAAATCAGCCGCGCCCAGCTCTGGCAGTGGGCCCGCCACCAGCGCGCGGTGCTGCCCGATGGCCAGCGCATCACCCTGGCGCTCATCCGCACCCTCGCGGCTGACGAACTGGCCAAGTTCAAAGCGACCCTCACCCCCGAGGCCATCGCCCAATCCAAGCTCGATCAGGCCGCGACGCTCTTTGACCGCCTGATCAGCAGTGATCGATTCACCGAGTTCCTGACGCTGCCCGCCTACGAGCAGCTTGAGTTGGTCTGACCGCAGTCGTGTGCATCTGAGATGTTGACAGCCTCGCCGTGTGTGGCGGCGTGCGCGATCACTTTGCCCGGAGAGTCCCCGTTCGTCAGTGTGTACAGGAGCCAGCCATGATCAGCCGCCCGCCCAGCCCCGTGTCCGTTCTCGAAAACGCCTGGAAGTCTGACAAGCGTTGGCAAGGCATCACACGTGACTTCACCGCGGCCGATGTCATCAAGCTCCGCGGCAGCCTCGTCGTCGAGCACACCCTCGCCCGCGTCGGCGCACAGAAACTCTGGAACAGCCTCCGCAGCGAGCCATACGTCAACGCCCTCGGATGCCTGACCGGCAACCAAGGTGTGCAGATGGCCCAGGCCGGGCTGAAAGCCATCTACCTCTCAGGCTGGCAGGTCGCGGCCGATGCCAACCTCGCCGGGCAGATGTATCCCGACCAGAGCCTCTATCCGAGCGACAGCGTGCCCGCGGTTGTCCGCCGCATCAACAACGCCCTCCGCCGCGCCGATCAGATTCAGGTTTCCGAAGGTCGCAGCATCGGTGACGAAGGCTTCGTGGACTACTTCCTGCCGATCGTCGCCGATGCCGAGGCCGGCTTCGGCGGCCCGCTCAACGCCTTCGAACTGATGAAGGGCATGATCGAAGCAGGCGCCGCCGCCGTGCACTACGAAGACCAGCTCGCCAGCGAGAAGAAGTGCGGCCACCTGGGCGGCAAGGTCCTCGTCCCCACGCAGGCTTTCATCCGCACGCTCAATGCCGCACGCCTCGCGGCGGATGTCTACGACGTGCCGACGCTGCTCGTCGCCCGCACCGATGCCAACGGTGCGTACCTCCTGACCAGCGACGTTGACGAGCGCGACCGCGCGTTCCTCACCAGCACCACGCGCACACCCGAAGGCTTCTTCCACGTCTCCGGCGGTCTGGACATGGCCATCGCCCGCGGCCTCAGCTACGCCCCCTACGCCGACCTGATCTGGTGCGAAACCAGCGAGCCGAGCATCCCCGAAGCCAAGCGATTCGCCGAGGCCATCCACGCCAAGTTCCCGGGCAAGCTCCTGGCGTACAACTGCAGCCCCAGTTTCAACTGGAAGAAGAAACTCACCGACGCACAGATCGCCACCTTCCAGCGCGAGCTTGGCGCGATGGGCTACGCCTTCCAGTTCATCACCCTCGCCGGCTTCCACGCACTGAACACCAGCATGTTCGAGCTCGCCACCGGCTACAAGGCCAGCGGCATGTCCGCCTACAGCGCCCTGCAGCAGCGCGAGTTCGCCCTGCAGACCTCCGACGGCTACAAAGCCGTCAAGCACCAGGCCTTCGTCGGCACTGGCTACTTCGACGAGGTCGCCCAGGCCGTCTCCGGCGGCAAGAGCTCGACGACCGCCCTCCGCGGCAGCACCGAAGC
>JALOQT010000118.1 GCA_025453375.1 Phycisphaerales bacterium
CGCCGATCTGCTGGCCATCGGGGCTGAAGATCATCCACGAATCCTGCCCGAAGGTGGAGGTCAACCCGCGACGGCGGACCGAGCCGAGCACGCGCCCATCGGCCCCGGCGATGTCGTACGTCGCGCCGAAGTCGATGATGCTGCGGGCCTGCATCGTCAGCAACGGGGTGGACATGGACTCATCGGTGAAGATCGTGAAGCTCTCGCGCAGGCGAAAGGCCTTCTGCTTGCAGAAGCCCACGACCTGGCCGGACGGGCCGAAGACGTAGAACTTCGCGCCTAGCAGCACGAGCGTTTTACGCTTGATGGTGTATTGCTCGCCGGGGCGGATATCCAGGGGCATCACACGAGTGGAGAGGCTCATGGCGAAGATTAGCCGGGGCGGTGAGGGCGTGGTTGTGCGCCGCGTTGACACGACGCTGACACACTCTTGACGCGCCCTTGGCCGAACCTTGGCCCGAGAAGCCTTGAACCGCCAGCCCGGCGCGTCATCCTTCATCTGTGTCGGGCGCGGGCGATGCTCGCGCTCGAAGATCGGGCGCGTTGGGCGCAGCGAGTGACTGATGCTCGAGGCACGGCGCTGGTGGTGTGAGAGAACAGGAGGATAGAGATGTCGTTGATTCGTCGCGTTGTGCCGGCGCTGGTCGCTGGCGGGGTGTCCCTTGGAGTGTGTGCGCCGGCGAGTCAGGCCCAGAGCCTGCTGTATGCCGTCGGCGGGTTTGGCAATGCCTTCCAGACTCAGTCGCTGTACCAGATCAACCCGGCGACGGGCGCGGCGACGCTCGTCGGCAGCACGGGCCTGACGCAGATCAGCGGCATCGCCTGGAACGGCGCCAGCCTGCTGGCCTACACCACGTCGGCGGATGTGTTCATCCTCAACGTCGGCACCGGCGCTGCCACGCCCGTGGCCAGCAGCAATGACACACAGCCCGAGGGCGATATCGCCTTCGGCCCCACAGGCCTCGTGCATCTGTCCAGCAGCGGGCAGGTCAGCAATGTCTCCCTGCCGACGGCGACGCTCAGCCCGGTGGTCAGCCTCGCCAGCGAAGGCTCGGACTTCTCCGGCCTGCTCGTCACGCCGATCGGCAACCTCGCCCTGGCACTCAATGGCACCGGCCCCGACACCGTGACGCTCTTCAGCGGCACGCAGATCATCGCCACCGTGCCGACGGGCACCAACGGCGCCGCCGTCGGCGCGCTGGCGACTGATGGCCAGACCGTCTGGATGTCCGACGGCACGTCGCTGTTCACCATCAGCACGTCCAGCGGGGCCGCGACGCTCGTCGGCGGCTTTGGCATCACTGGCGTCTCGGGCCTGGCGTTCATCCCGGCGCCGGGGGCGGTGGCGCTGCTGGGCCTCGGTGCGGGTTTGGCGGCGCGGCGGCGCCGTTGAGTGGTGGGGGGGCGTGTCGTGATGGTGTCGTGTCGGTGTGTGTCCGTGGTGATTGACCCATTTCCCCTTCGATTTCGGAGGTTTTCCATGAATCGTCTGACTCTTGTCGCGCCTCTGGCGCTGTTGGCGGTGGCGGGTGTGGTGATGCCGGTGATGGCTGATGCGGGCAAGCCGGCGCAGCGGCCGGCGAAGGTCGAGCAGCCGGTGGTGACGTCTTCGCCTAGCGCGCTGCGCACGCCGCGCCAGCGCGTCGAGCCGAAGCCTGACATCCAGAAGGGCACGCTCGCCCCGGCCTTCCGCCTGACGGTCCTGCATAACAACGATGGCGAGACGGCCCTGCTGCCGATCGCCACCGGCCCCGCCGCGGGCGCCGCGGGCATCGGCCGGTTCGTTACGCTTGTCAATCAGCAGAAGGCCGCCGCCATCGTCGACCCGGGTGACGGCATCCCACGCGGCGTCGTGATGGTCTCCTCCGGCGATAACAGCCTCCCCGGCGCCAACTTCAACGCCAACGACGTCCGCCCCACTGGCACCCCGCTCTATGACACCCGCGCCTTCCAGCTCATCGGCTATGACGGGATCACGCTGGGCAACCATGACTTTGACAACGGCCCCGGCCCGCTGGGCCAGATCATCGCCGGGTTGAACGTGCCGCCTTCCGGCCCGTTCCTCTCGGCGAATCTCAACTTCGCCAACGAGCCCCTGCTGGCTCCCTTCACCACCGGCCCGAATCCGAAGCTGGCCAGGAGCGTGGTGCGAAACGTCAACGGCCGCCTCGTCGGCATCGTCGGCGCGACAACCACCGACCTGCCCTTCATCTCCAGCCCCGGGCCCAACATCATCATCGGTCTGAACGTCGCCCAGGCGATCCAGGCCGAGGTTGACGCGCTGGATGCCGCGGGCGTGAAGATCATCATCGTCAGCACGCACCTGCAGGGCTTCAGCACCGAGATCGCCGCCGTCGCCCAGCTCCGCAAGGTTGACGCGATCATCAGCGGTGGTGGCAGCGAGCTCTTCGCCAGCCCGGGCGACACCCTCCTGCCCGGCGACACGGCCAACGCCGGTGGCCCGACGCTCGGCGGCACGGGTTATCCGCGCTTCATCCCCGATGCCGACGGCAACCCCATCCCCGCCGTCACCACCAGCGGCCTCTATCGCTACCTCGGCCAGATGGTGCTGGACTTTGACGCCAACGGCAACCTGCTGGGCGTGCACGACGCGGCCAACGCCACGCGGCCCATCCCCGTGCTGGCGAGCCTCACGCCCGATGCCACCGCCCTGAGCACCATCGAGCAGCCCGTCGCACAGTTCATCAGCGGCCTGGCGACGAACATCGCCGCGACGACGAGCGTCACGCTCGATGGCCGCAACATCAGCACGACCGCCGGCATCCGCGCCCAGGAGCGCAATGTCGGCAACCTGTTTGCCGACAGCGCGCTGTGGCAGGCCACCGTCCTGGCCCAGCAGCTCGGCACGCCCGTGCCGGATGTGGCGATCCAGAACGGGGGCGGCATCCGCAATGACGTGCTCATCACCCCGCCTATCGGCGGCTCGACGACCGTCAGCGAGCTGAACACCTATCAGATGGCCGCGTTCAACAACTTCATCGCCGTCGTGCCCAACGTCTCCCCCGCGACGCTCAAGGCCCTGATGGAAAACGCCGTCAGCCGCCTGCCGGGCTTCCCGAACCAGAGCACCGCCGGCAACGGCCGCTGGGCCCACATCGCCGGCATGCAGGTGACGTTCGACACCACCCGCCAGCCGATGACCGTCAACCAGGCTGGCAATGCGATCATCCTGCCCGGCGATCGTGTTCGCTCAATCGTGCTCAGTGACGGCCGCGTGATCGTCGCCAACGGCATGGTCGTGCCCGGCGCGCCGAGTGTCAACGTCGCGACGATTGACTTCCTGGTCTCCTCCGCCCCGGCCAACGCCGGTGGTCTCGGGGGCGACAACTACCCCTGGGGCACCACCGCCACGTTCACCCGCCTGGGTGTGACCTATCAGCGGGCCCTGTCCAACTACATCCGCCAGTGGCTCGGCGGCGTGATCACGCAAGACAACTACCCCCTGGCCGGCGAACGCCGCCTGATCAACATCGCCCCGTAATCACCAAAACGTCGATTCCCCTTCGCACGCCCCGCCGCCCAACCGCGCCGGGGCGTTTTCATTCGTGCATCAAGGAACACGCCACACCCACGAATCGCCAACCCCCTTCTCCCGCCCGTGGGGGGCGGGAGAAGGTGCCAAGCGAGCGTCCAGCGAGCGCATGCGGATGAGGGTGCCTTCCCCTCACGTCTCACGCCTCACCCCTTCACCGACGCCACCAGCGCCGCGATCCCCTCGTCAAACGTCGCCACCGGCGAATAGTCCAGCAGTGCCTTGGCCGCCGAGATATCCGCCACCGAGTGGCGCACGTCCCCCGCGCGGACGGGTTCAAACTGCGGCGTGGCCTGCATGCCCAGCGCGCTGGCGATCGCGTGCAGCGTCGTCAGCAGGTCCGTGCGTCGGCCCGTGCCGATGTTGACCACTTCGCCCGCCAGGGGCTTGGCGCTCGTCGCGGCCAGCAGGTTGGCGCGGACGACATTGGCCACCGGCGTGAAGTCACGCGTCTGCCCGCCATCGCCGAAGATGCGCGGCGTGCGCCCGTGCTGCAGCGCATCGAGAAACGCCGAGATCACCGCGGCATACGGGCTCTTGGGGTCCTGCCGCGGGCCGAAGATGTTGAAGTACCGCAAACTGACAGTCGAGAGGCCATAGCACCGGGCGTACGTCGCCATCAGCAGTTCACCAGCGACTTTGCTCATTGCATAGGGCGAGCGCACGTCAACCGGCGCCGTCTCGGGCGTGGGCATCGGTGGCTCGTTGCCATATGCCGCGGCGCTGGCGGCAAACATCACGCGCCGCACCCCCGCCGCTCGCGCCGCCCGCAACACGCCCTCGGTGCCCGCGACATTCAGCCGCACGCACCCCGCCGGGTCGTTGACGCTTGCCGGCACCGAGACCATCGCCGCCTGATGAAACACATGTGTGCAGCCCGCCATCGCGCTGGCCAGCAGCGCCTCATCCAGGATCGACCCGTGGATGAACGTCGCCCCGCTGGGCACATTGGCCCGATGCCCGCCCGACAGGTCGTCCAGCACCCGCACCTCGGCCCCCAGGCTCACCAGCGCCTCGGCAATGTGCGAGCCGATGAACCCCGCACCGCCCGTGATCAGTGCGCGGCTGGCGCGCAGCGAGCCAAAGCGTTCGCCATCGGCCTGGGTCTGGATAACGTCAATCGCCATATTCACTCTCCATCGACCGACCACCAGCCGACCTTGAGCCAAACACCCGCGCCGCAACTCTACTGGCCCCCCGCCAGACGCGCCGATAGACCGATACGCCGGGCGGACCGGCGTCGTTCGTTACGCGGCTGCACGCCGCATGTTGCCCGCCTCGCGCGCGGGTGTATTCCTGCCCTTTCGGAGCCTTCATGCGGATCTTGCACGTCGGTGTTTGATCGTGTCCAGCGCGTCGAAGCGGTGCAGGCCTTCGGCCTCAAAGGCGTGCTGTGCCCGAAGACGGATCGGCAGTTGATCACACGCCTCGTCAATGAGGCGGACGTCATCCACATTCACGAGGTCTGGATTCCGCTGCTGGCCCATGTCGCCCGCGCCGCACGCCGCGCCGGCAAGCCCTACGCCCTCAGCACGCACGGTTCGCTGACGCCCCTGGCCCTGGCCCAGAAGCGCCTCAAGAAAGCCATCGCCTGGCGGGCACTGGGCTTCCGCTCGATGCTCCATCGCGCCAGCGTGCTGACGCCCAACAACCCCGTCGAGGCCCGCGCCATTGCCGACCTGGGCATCAAGCGCCCCATCGACATCCTCGTCAATGGCGTTTTTCCCGATGAACTCCGCCCCGCCCCACCCCGCGGCGTGTTTCGCAACTCGCTAGGCATCGGCCATGCACCGATGGTCCTGTTCCTCTCGCGCCTGCATCATGGCAAAGGGCTGGAACTGCTCGCCGAGGCCTTCGCCACTGTGCGCAAGGATGTGCCCGATGCTCACCTCGTCTGCGTCGGGCCGGACGACGGCATGAAGGCGCCACTACAGGCCCAGGCCGCCGCCCTCGGCTTTGCCGATCGTCTGCACACACCCGGGCCGATCTACGGGCGCGACAAGCTCAGCGCGCTGGTCGATGCCGACGTCTTCTGCCTGCCCAGCCGCAGCGAGGGCTTCAGCATGAGCATCACCGAAGCGATGGCCATGGGCCGCCCGGTGGTGATCACCCAAGGGTGCAACTTCCCCCTTGCTGGCGAGGCCGGCGCGGGGATCGTCGTGCCCTATCAGGCCCCGGCCCTGGCCGCGGCGTTGGCGAGTTATCTGCTCGACCCCGCCGCCGCCACCATCGCCGGGCGCGCCGGCCAACGCCTGGTCCACACACGCTTCACCTGGGAAGCCGTCGCCCGCACCGCCTGCCGGCTCTACGCCCAGC
>JALOQT010000119.1 GCA_025453375.1 Phycisphaerales bacterium
CCAAAGCCCTCTTCGTCCGCGCCGATGTCAGCAACGAATCCCAGGTCCAGGACTTCGTCCGCCAGACCGTCAGCACCTTCGGCCGCATCGACTGCGCCTTCAACAACGCGGGCATCGATCGCCCCAACGCCCCCATCCATCAGACCGACACCGCCCAGTTCAACGAACTGATCAACGTCAACCTCAACGGCGTGTTCTTCAGCCTCAAGCACGTCATCGGTCAGATGCTCACCCAGCCCACCGGCGGGCACATCGTCAACATCGCCAGCGTCGGCGGGCACCGCGGCTATGGCGGCATCATCGGCTACTCCGCCTCCAAGGCCGCCGTCCTGAGCATGACCCGCACCGCCGCGTCGGAAGTCAGTGACAAAAACATCCGCGTCAACTGCATCAGCCCCGGCCCCATCGTCACCGACATGCTCCAGCGCGCCCAGAAGGACTGGGGCCTGCCCAACCTCGACGCCTTCGCCGCCGGCGCCGCGAGCAAGCGCAACGGCACCACTGAAGAAGTCGCCCGCGCCGTCCTCTGGCTCTGCTCGCCCGAAGCCAGCTACGTCATCGGCGCCGACCTGCTGATCGATGGCGGCTATCTGCTCAAGTAAGCCCCAAGCCCCCTCAAGCCCCCCGCGCCCCGATGCACATGCCGCTCGGGGCCGCTCGGGGCCACCCGTGCACGCCGCCCTACCCTGCGTCGTGCGCATTATCGCTGGTGAGTTTCGTCGTCGCGTCCTGCAAAGCCCCCCGGGCCAGACCACCCGTCCGATCCCGGATCGGCTCAAGGAATCGCTCTTTTCCATGCTCGGCCAGCGCGTTGATGGCGCGCAGGTGCTCGACCTCTTCGCCGGGTCCGGCGCCATTGGCCTCGAGGCCCTCAGCCGCGGGGCCGCCGCGTGCACCTTCGTCGAAATGGACAAACGCTCCGGCGCGACGCTGCAAGCCAACATTGACCTGCTCGCCTGCCAGCGCCGCGCCAAGGTCATCCTCGGCGATGCCCTGGGCCTGTCGATCCTCGCCCGCGTGCCGCGCCCGCTGGATCTGGTCTTCATGGACCCGCCCTACCCGCTGATCGAAACGCCCGCCGGCTGGCAACGCGTCACCACCTTCATCGCGCAGCTCGCCCCGCTGCTCAGCGACACCGGATTCATCATCCTGCGCACGCCCCACCCGCACATCCTCGAAGAGCCGGCGATCATCACCGACGCCGCCCAGCGCGCCGGCGGCCCCGTCCCCCGGCGCAACAAGCGCCACACCAAGCCCCGCAAGAGCGACTGGAACGACCGCACCAGCACCGCCAAGTCCGCCGCGGCCAACGACGACGACCACGAAGATTCCTCCGCTGACGAGAACGGCCAGTGGTTCCTGGGTGACAACGTCAACGACCTGCAAGCCCAGGTCAAAGCCGCCACGCCCCTCCCGCCCACCACTGGCCCCCAGCCCATCCGCACACCCGCCAGCCACGACATTCCCACCGTCCGCGGCCCGGAAACCCACCGCTTCGGCAGCATGAGCGTTCACTTCTACATGCGCCAACCCTGACACGCCCATGCGCCTCGCACTCGCCCAGACCAACCCCACCATCGGTGCCATCGAGCGCAACGCCGAAGAGATCGCCCGCGCCATCGACCACGCCCGCGCCCAGCACGCCGATCTGGTCGTCTTCCCCGAACTGGCCATCTGCGGCTATCCGCCCAAGGACCTGCTCCTCCAGGAAGGTTTCATCGAGGCCTGCGCCGCCGCCGCCAAGCGCCTCGGCGAGCAGCACTCCGCCGGCCTCACCCTCGTCCTGGGCACGCCCCTGCCCGCCGATGACCGTCGCGGCGTCGCCAACAGCCTCGTCGCCTATCGCGATGGCCAACTCGTCGACTACTACGACAAACGCCTCCTGCCGACGTATGACGTCTTCGACGAAGACCGATACTTCACCCCAGGCCACCGCCCAGTCATCATCGAAGTCGCCGGCCTCCGCGTCGGCCTGAGCATCTGCGAGGACCTCTGGCGCGGCGAGGACGTCGGCTTCTCCTCCCACTACCACGGCCTGCCCGACCCCGTCACCCAGCTCGTTCACCCGCCCGCCGATTCACCCTGGCATGGCCGCGGCGCACAACTGATCGTCAACCCCAGCGCCTCGCCCTTCCGCGTCGGCATCGGCGCGCGCCACCGCGCGCTGCTCCGCACCCACGCCACCAAGCACCGCGTGCACGTCGCCGCGGTCAACCTCGTCGGCGGCAATGACGAACTGATCTTCGATGGCTCGGCCTGCTGCCTGGCGCCCGATGGCACCATCATCGCCGCCGGCCCAAGTTTCAAACCCCACATCACCTTCGTCGACATCCCCGCCGCAGCCACCCCCGTCACCGACCCGCTGACGACCATGCCCGTGCCCGAGGCCACCTTCCACGCCCTGGTCCTTGGCGTGCGAGACTACTGCGCCAAGACCGGCTTCAAGACCGCCGTCCTGGGCCTCAGCGGCGGGATCGACTCGGCCGTCGTCGCCGTCATCGCCGCCGTCGCCCTCGGCCCGGCCAACATCCTGGGCGTCGGCCTCCCCTCGCGCTACAGCAGCCAGGGCAGCATCGATGACGCCCGCGCCCTGGCCGATCGCCTTGCCATCAACTGGGACCTCATCCCCATCGAGCCGCCCTTCGCCTCGATGCTCAGCACCCTCGCCCCCGCCTTCGCCGGGCGAGACGCCGACGTCACCGAAGAAAACCTCCAATCGCGCCTCCGCGGCACGATCCTCATGGCCCTCTCCAACAAGTTCGGCCGGCTCCTCCTGACCACCGGCAACAAAAGCGAACTGGCCGTCGGCTATTGCACGCTCTACGGCGATATGAACGGCGGCCTTGCCGTCGTCGCCGACCTGCTCAAGACCGATCTCTACGCCCTCGCCCGCTGGATCAACACGCACCACCACACCCTGGGCCTCCGCACGCCGCCGATCCCCGAGGCCACCATCACCAAACCCCCCAGCGCCGAGCTGCGCCCCAACCAGACCGATCAGGACAGCCTCCCGCCCTACGACGTGCTGGACGAAATCCTGCGCCGACGCGTCGAGCAGCGCCACAGCGCCGCCCGCCTGATCGCCGACCTGACCAACCCCGCAGCGTCCGCAGCGCCCATCCGCGCCGACGAGCCGACGATCCGTCGCGTCCTCCGTCTGATCGACATCGCCGAGTTCAAGCGCAAGCAAGCCGCCATCGGCCTGAAACTCAGCAGCGTCGCCTTCGGCAGCGGGCGCCGCGTGCCCATCGCCCAGGGCTGGCGCGGATGACCGCCACATCGTCCATCGCCTCCTGGCCGATGCCCGTCATCTGCGGCGCCACCGCCTCGGGCAAGTCCTCCCTGGCTGTCGAACTCGCCCACGCCTTCACACACCGCACCGGCGCGCCCGCCCGCATCCTCGCGGCCGACGCCTATCAAATCTACCGCGGCATGGACATCGGCACCGCCAAGCCCACCCTCGCCGAGCGCCAAGGCCTCCCTCACGCGCTGATCAATCTCGTCGAGCCGACCCAGACCTTCACCGTCGAACACTGGCTGAATCACGCCGAATCCGAGATCGCCTCCTGCCGCGCCGCCGGCGCGCTGCCCATCGTCGTCGGCGGCACACACCTCTACATCAAAGCCCTCCTCGAAGGCCTTTTCGAAGGCCCCGGCGCCGACCCCGCCTATCGCGCCACCCTCGCCCAGCACACCCCCGCCGAGCTCCGCGCGATGCTGCAGCGCATCGACCCCGCCACCGCCGCCCGCCTGCATCCAAACGACCTCCGCCGCACGATCCGCGCCCTGGAAGTGCACCACCTCACGTCCACGCCCATCAGCGTGCTGCAGGCCCAGTGGGGCAACGCCGCCACCCGTCGCTCAGACGCACGCCTGATCTGCCTGCACTGGCCGACCGACGCGCTCAACCGCCGCATCAACGCCCGCGTCCGCGCGATGCGCGCCCAGGGCCTCGAAGCCGAAGTCCGCACCCTCGCCCCGCTGCTGACCGCCCCCAGCAGCACCACCGCCCGCGAGGCGCTCGGCTACAAACAACTGCTCCCACTGCTCTCCCCCCCCCACGCTCGCCCGCGCCCCGCCACCACCGCCGAGCTTGACGACGCCTTCGAGCAGATCAAAATCCAGACCCGCCGCTTCGCCAAAAACCAGCGCACCTGGCTCAAGCAACTCCGCATCACCCCCGGCGCGATCAACCTGGACCTCACGGACGAGCCACCCCCGGACATGCCCGCCCTCGCGACGCACATCGTCGCGCAGCTCCAGCCCTAAGTCGCGCCGTACTCCGGCGTACCCCGAACCTCCGGGCCGGGCGCACTGCCGCCGATCCAACAATCCTTCGTTGCCAATAAGAGACGCAGTCGCCCCGCGACCTTCCACCCACTGTGCCACATTGCCACTGCGTCACTGCGTCACTGCACCACGGCTTAGCCGAGTGCCGCCGCGCCACCGATGATCTCCGACAGCTCCGTCGTGATCTGCGCCTGGCGTGCCCGGTTGTAGTCGCGTGTCAGATACTTCCGCGCCTTCTTCGCCGCGTCCGTCGCCGCCTTCATCGCCACCATGCGGGCCACGTGCTCGCTGACCACGGCATCGTTGAAGATCTGGAACAGCGTCGCCTTGACCGTCTCCGGCAGCAGGTCAGCCAGCAAGCCCTCGGCCTCCGGGCTGAACTCATACATCACGCCCGCGCTACCCGCGCCCGTCGCCGCCGCGGCCCCCGCCTTCGCCACCGGCTTCAGCGGCAGCAGCTGCGTCACCTCCGGCACCTGGCGCCCCGCGCTGATGAACCGCATCGACACCACCCGCACCCCGCTGATCTCACCCCGGACAAACATGTCCATGTATTCCTGCGCAAGCTGACCAA
>JALOQT010000120.1:0-7977 GCA_025453375.1 Phycisphaerales bacterium
ATCAGGCTGGCCAGCGATGCACGCTGCTTCGCGCTGGAGGCCGCGCGAGCGTTGTCAGCCGCGCGTGCTGCGCGATCGCGGGCGTCGTCGGCCGTCGAGCGTTCACGCTCGAAGTCATCACGAATCTGTGTCAGCGAAGACTGCAGTTCGGCATCGGCCGTCTGGCAGCCAAGGTCTCGCTGCGTGACACGCTCGCTGTGCTGGCGAGTGCCGTCACGCTGCAGGGCACCGAGGCGCGACGACAGTGACTCCTGCAGCTTCGTCATCAATGCGGCAAACTCGCTGGCAGCCCGTTCCACCGCTTCGCGCCGCTTCGCCCGCGCAGAAGCGATTCGAGATTCGCTTTGCTGCGTCGCGATGCGAGTTGCTGAGGTGATCAAGCCGTGGGCGGAGGCGAGCGCCGCGTTGATCTCCTGCTGTTGCGACGCAACCTGTCGCCGGCGAGCACTCCGTGCCAGCAACCACACACTGATCGCGACAGCCGCGCCCATGACCACGCCCACTGCGATGCACAGGGCGAGCGAACCCATGCCTCTGCTTGCCGCCAACCACCCCGCGCCGCCACCCAGCGTCGCACCGAGGCCGATCAGAGCGATCGCACCGCCCGCGCCGCTGGCTCGCTGCGTCCAGTGATCGGCGACTCGCGTGAGGCCAACTTCGGCCTTGGCGAGAGCAATCTCCGATCGAGTGACGAGGTCGTCAAGCGTCACGCTTGACGCTTCAGTCGGTCCTGCGGCGCTGCTCGCATCATGCGAAGGTGTGAGTTCGAGTTCGATGGCCCCTTGCCGCAAGTGCTCAAGACGCGTGCGGAGTGCTTTGATCGTCGCACCGTCGGACTGTTCCTGCTGCTTGCTGCGGGCAATGTCGCTCTCCAGCACCGTCTCGGCAAACCACGTGGCCTCCTCGCGCCGCTTGGTCAACTGCTCGCTCTCGGTGCGATAGCGATCGCGCAGATCCGCCTTGGCCTGCTCGAAGTCGCGGCTGCCCGCTGTGTCGGTTTGGTCAAACTCGCCGCGAAAGGCTGCAACACGCTGGGCATGCTGCGAGGTGAGCCGGGCATCAGCTTCGCTTCGCGAGTGCGTCAGCGTCCGCATCGTCAAGGCGTACTCACCCGCAGCGGCTTCGATGGCCTGGGCGTGCGTCGCGTCCGCCGCCGCGAGCGACGCTGCGATCACTGGAATCTCAGACTTGAGGCGAGCGATCGCCCCGGCAAGCCGCACGCGGATCGGCCCGCCGCCCGATGCGTGGTGCGAAGCGGCTGGCCGCTCGGTGTTGCCGTTGCTGTCTCGTCGCTGCCCGGTCGCGGTGCTCATGCCGGTTCGTCCTCCTGTGCGTCCTCACGAAGATCGCGCTGTGCGGCGGTGAGCGTCTCCTCAAACTCGCCCATAGCCAGCATGGTCTGCCGGACGCGGCTCTCCAGCGGCTCGATCACATCCGCCATGAATCGAGACGCCGCTTCATCGCTCCACTGCTCTCGAGCACGTTGACAAGCGACGAGCAGCACGCGATGGGCATCCTTCAGACGAGCCTGTGCCGAGGTGGTGTTGACGCTCATGGTGCGCCCTCCTGCGGTGAGACGTTGGCGTCAATCGGCGGCGTGACTCTGGCCTGCCGATACGCCTCCAATGCGTCGAGCATCGCATCCAGCCGGGCGACAGCCATTGGCAACGCATGCCCGGCTGTCTCGCTCATCGGTGCGACACTGGCCTTGTAGTTGATGAATGCCTGTTCCAGTTCATCGCGCCAGCGCAGCACGCGGCGGAGCCGCTGCTCCGCCTGCTCGATCCGCCGCGATGCACGCTCGACGGCCTTCCGCTGTTCAATGCACGTCGGCGCGTCACTGCTGAAGGTGACTTGACGCCGGGCCAGTTCGGTCTTGGCGGCTTGTAACTCATCGCGCCGTTTGCGGACGATCTGCTGCCACCGAGGCACGCCGCGCGTGCGGAGATCAAGCATCAGCCGCTGTGCATCGGCGTCGACCTCCATCAGGCACAGATGGGCCTGCTCGGCAAAGGCGATAAGCGCCGCCCGCACCGCGGCAATCGCTTCGACGTTATGGACTCGTGCCTGGGCCATCGGGTGCGACTATCGCTGATTGAGATACTCCTCGATCTTCTCAGCCTTGCGCAGCAGCAGCGGCACCTGTCCGTCGGCCGCCTCGTTGAACCGGGCGATCGCCCGCATCACGGCTTCGAACTCCGCAGCGAACTTGGCATGCTCCTGATCGCGCCACGTCTCGCCGAGCTGGCCCATCATCGCCGTCAACTGCGTGCTCTGCTGCGATAGGCCGGTGGTGAACCGCTTGAGTGCCTGCGCAAACCGGCGGAGTTCTTCAGGATCGACAATCGCTTTGGCCATAGGTGTCCTCCGACGGTGGATCGATTGTGCTGATCAACAGCGCCTCGTCGCACGCTGCGAGCGCGTGATTTGTGGTGTTCACAACGGAAACTCATTCGACGATTTGCTGGCTGCCAGTGCCCCGCGCAGGGCCAGTTCCAGTTTGTTCTCGCTCGTTCGCGTCGCATCGAGCCGCGCCGGCAGGATGACGCTGAACATGCTGCCTTGCCCGAGCGTGCTCTGCACCATCACTTCCCCTTGCAGCAAGGTCGTCAGTTCCTTGACGATTGAAAGCCCCAGCCCCGTGCCGGCGTGCTTGCGACCATGCCCCGCATCGAGCTGCGTGAATTTCTCGAAGATCCGCTGCTGATCCTCCGGCGCGATGCCCGGCCCAGTGTCAAGCACGCTTATCCGTACGCGGTCCATCGCTTCCGGATCCGTGGAAGACGATGTCGATGCATCAATCGCACTCTCGCCCGCGCTGATCGCCCCCCCGCGCGGCGGCAGATGCTCCGCCCGCACCACCACCAGCGCCTGGCGACTGAGCTGGTCCGCCGCTTCGGGGTTCATCTGCGCCATCCGGGCCTCGCGCGCGTCGGCTGCGTCAGCGGTGAACTTGATGGCGTTGCTGACAAGGTTGTACAAGATCTGCTGCAGCTTGCGGCCATCGGTGCTGATCGGGCCGAGTTCGTCCAGCCCCGTGCCGATGATCTCCAGCCGCACTTCGACTGCCCGCTTGTCGGCCACGGGCTTCATCATCATCAGCATCGTCTCGCACGCCTCGCGCACGACGACGGGGCCGACAGTCAGCTGCACCTTCCCGGCTTCGACGCGGGCCATCTCCAGCAGGCCGTTGATCAGTTCCAGCAGTGCCCGCCCGGCGCTGTTGATGTTATCGATGTATCGCCTGCGCTTGACCAGCCGCGAGCTGTCATCCCCCGCCTCGGCCTCGCGCGTTGCCTGCTCGTCGAGCAGTTCAGCAAAGCCGATGATGCTGTTCAGCGGCGTACGCAGTTCGTGCGTCACGCTGGCGAGAAACTCACCCTTGAGCCGTGCCGCATCGGCCAGGCCTGCGTTTCGCTGTTCCAGTTCGGTGAGCTTGTCATCCAGCGTCGCGTTGAGCGTGCGCCACTGCTGCTCGCTGGTCTGCAGGCTGATGAGCATCTCGTTGAAGCTATCGGCGAGGTCTTCATACTCATCGCCGGTGTGGATCGTTGATCGCACATCCAGCCGCCCGCTGCGAACCTGGTCAGCCGTCGCACGAAGCTCGCGCACGGGCGCGAGGATGATGCGATTGGTGATGAGGTAGAACGCCAGCACCGCCAGCCCGAGGGCCACCAGCCCCGCCGCCAGCAGCAGGCCGGTGCTGATGAGCATCGACTGCGCCGCGGCGATGCTGTCGCGCCGCAGCACCAGCATCGCCAGCAGTTCCGGCTGCGCATCGGCGCTGCGCACCGGCACCGCCAGGCAATATCGGCGCACGCCCAGGCCCCACTGGTTGATCCACGCCTCCCGCGCCTGCGGCGTGGCCGCCAGTTCGTCCCAAGCCTCACGCACCATCGGGTCATTGGCCAGGCCAGCCGTCGAGCTGACGTCCGCCGTGCTGCGTCCGTTTGCAGCGCCTGCTGCCGATGGCAGTGGGGGGGATGGAGGCGCTGCGGCTCCCGGCGTCGCGCCCGGTTGGCCTGAGGCCGCCATCGTCGCCATCTGCTCGCGACCGATCACCACCATGATGACATCGTCGACCACCAGCCGCTCACCCGGCTGCGGCGTACCGGCGTGCGTCTGACCGCTGCGGCCCGTATCCGGCGCGCGACGGAGCCCCGCCTCCCACGTCGCGATCATCTGCCGGGCCAGCAACCGTTCAGACTCATCAACCAGCCGATTCAGCCGCACCCACGGCACCGCCAGCGCCGCGATGATGATGACCACCACCGCCGCACCAAACAGCAGCAGACACTTGTTGGCAAGCGAGACGTTCCGCAGCACGAGAACAGGATAGGAACCGCCCTGCCTGCACCTCGGCGGCAATCACGACGATGCCGGGCCGCTCTGCATTCACGCCGCCCCGCTCAGCACCCTTGAAAGTACCGCCCGAGGAACACGATGATGTCATCGGCCGTGAGCTGCCCATCCGGTGCAGGAGCCTGGTTCGCGCCGGCAACATCTGCGGCTAGGTCGCTCGCAAAGTACAACCCGAGATAGCGGATGATGTCATCAGCCGTCAGGACGCCATCGATGCACGTCGACTGATTCGGCCCGGCGATATCTGCCGACCCGCACGCCGTGACGAGCCCGAAGGCCACCTCGGCCAGCCCCGTAAATGGCCCAGCGTTGTTGTTCGCCGTCGCGTTGATGACAAACACCGCGCTGCGGACGCCGGCTGTTTCCGGGAAACAGAAAGCCTGCGCCGAAGCGATGCCGGTCGAACTGGGCACATTCTCCAGCACACGCAGCGTGCCACCCGCGGCGTCACGGAGCGTCAGTGTGAAGTTCGTCACGCCGTACCACGAGTTGGAAGCGATGTTCGATCGTGTTGCCAATGTCGTATAACGCGCTGAACTCGCTGCTGGCCGTCGCGCCGGTTGGGCGGATGAGCACCAAGCCGCCACCGCCAAGGGCGACGCTGCCGCCCACACACATCGTCACGCCCGCCGCCACACACGCCCGGTTCAAGTTCGTCGACTTCATCGTCATCTCCTCAAGGTCAATCCACACGCCCCGACCAGCACAATAGCGTCAGATGCCCTCAAGATGGGCCAAGATTGCAGCTTTCTGGTGCTGGAGAACCCTGAATCGTCGGGCTCAAGGGAGCGGAAGTTGGGCATTGGCGATGGGTGACATCCAGCCTCCGGCCCGACGGCGCGCCGGACGCTGCGCGAGTGCATCCACGTTCAAACCGGGAACGTCGCTGGCGACTTGCGTTTTCGATGACCGGAGACGAGGCTCCCGCCAGGCAAACACCTCGGCCCCCTCCGACCAGCCGGTTTCTCGTTCCACCCTCCACCTTCAGCCTGCCACCATCACTCCCCCACCCGCCACTCGATCCGCACGCGCCACCCCGCCAGTTCGAAGATACTGCCGACCAGACGTTCGGCGCTCAGCCGCGCGAGGCTGACAAACTGTTCGTCCCGCGCCGCCCGCACCACGGCCAGTTGCATCTGCCCGCGGCTGGTCTGCTCAAACACTTCGCGCGAGCCGGCCATCCCGATCGTCCACCAACCGATGCCCGTGTTTTCCAGCGTCACCAGGCGCGTCCGCTGTTCATCCAGCCGTGGCGAGCGAAGTTCCGGCTGTGGCAGGCTGATCGACACCACCTTCGCCCCTTCGTCGCGCTCGATCATCTTCGCCCGGCTGAAATCCACCACATAATCCGCACTGCCCCGCACGATCCACGTTCCCTTGCGAAACGCCGCCTCCGCTTCCATCTCGCTGACGACCTGCACACTCTGCACCGTCAGCAGATTCAGCGATTGAACCTGATTAATCGTCGGCCCCTGCACAACGAACCGCTCCGTCGGCGTCGTCGCCCCGCGCAGACCCTTCAGCATCCCAGCACCGATCGCCCCCGTGGCCAACATCCACATCGCCAATCCCGCCAACACCAAGACCCCCACCCCCAGCACCAGCACCGTCAGCGGCCAGAGCCGACTGCCTCGAGCCTTCCCCGAACGCCTGCCGACTTCCGCGGCACCCTCTGCCGCCGCCAGCTCGTCACGTGTTGGGCCAGGGCCTGACATCGCGTGAGGATATCGACGAAACCACCCAATCTACCAGAATCCCCTTGACGGCGTAGCATGCTGCGGTAATCTGGGGATAGGTTCAGACGTCAGGCGTGCGGCGTCAGACCGCGGCGAATCGGGCCTGACCACACGCCAAGCGGGATGCGCGCCGCTGGCATTCGACGTCCCAACAGGCCCCGGCTCCCGACGCTCAGCCGCCCTTCACGTTGCCGTTCCGCCGTCTCAACTCTCAAGTCATTCCCCACCCTCCAGCCCACGCCTCCCATGCTCAACCGCACCACCGCCGTCCTCACCCTTGGCCTCGCTGCCCTCTCGGCCGCCCCCGCGCTGGCGCAAACCATCGCGCCGCTCTTTGCCGCAAACTACGCCCTCCAGAACTACGGCCGCCCCGCTGGGCTGCCCGGCAGCGCCGGCGGCATCCTGTTCGACGGGCCGGACTCACTGCTCATCGGCGGGAACGCCAACAGTTCCTCCGGCGGCATCTACCGCCTCATCCCCGTCCGCGATCTTTCAACCCAGCGCATCACCGGCTTTGCCGGCCCCGCCACGCTCGTCGCCCAGGCTCCCAACATCGATGGCGGCCTCTGGTTCATGCCCAACGGCACACTCGCCTTCACCACCTACAGCAACAACAACATCGGCCAGATCACCCGCGCTGCCTTTGACCTGGGCACCCCCGCCGCACCCGCCCCGGCGACGATCATCAACCTGACGCCGCTGGGCGTCGACAGCAGTGTCGGCACCGGCCTGATCGTCCCTCCCGGCTTCCCCGGTGCCGGCACACTCAAGATCGCCAGTTATAACAGTGGCCGCTGGTTCACGCTGCCATTCTCCCCGGCCGCTCCACCCGCCCCGGCCAACACCTACACCTTCGGCCAGGCCGTCTCCGGCCTGCCCGCCGGCCAAGCTACCTCTTGCCCCGAAGGCATCTTCTATATCAACACCAACAGCCCACTCTTCCAGCAGCAAAACGTGCTGGTGACCAACTACTGCAACGGCACAATCACGGCGTACAACATCGACACGCAGGGCTTCCCCATCATCAGCACCGCCCGCACACTCGTATCCAACTACAGCGGCGTCTATGGCGGCACACGCGACCCGCTGACCGGTGACATCTTCTTCACGTCCTATTCCACCGGCGTCATCGCCGCCGTGCGCGGCTTCGGCCTCCCCGTCCTGCGCTGCGGCCAGGCCGACGTCGCAGGCGCTGGCCAGTTCCAAGGCTTCGACGGAAGCCTCACCGCCGACGACATCATCGTGTTCCTCGGCTGGTACTTCAACGCCGACAGCCGGGCCGACATCGCCGGCCTCAACCAATCCTTCGGGCCCGACTCCCAGTTCACCGCCGACGACATCATCGTGTTCCTGTCGTTCTACTTCGCAGGGTGCTGACCAACGCCAATTCGGCAAGCGGCAGGACGTGCAGCCAACGCCTCGTGCATCAGCGCGGAGCATCCTGCGACCATCACCGTCTGCTGCGCCCCCCGAACCCGCCCCGCACCGCGGCCGTACAGTCGGAGACGATGACTGACACTTTTCTTCGCGTCCGCCGAGTGGTGCTGCTGATCTGCGTGGTCGTGGCAGCGATGGTGGGCGGTGTCGCCCGTCCGCCAAGCGCGGCTGCCGAGAGCACACTGCCACAGGGACAGGCTGAGGGCGCTCGCGCGGACACCGCACCCAACGCGGCAAATCGTGACGTCGCCGAGTTGGATGACAAGAACCCCGTCGGCGTCACGGCGGTGGCCGAGCGGGCGGTGACGCTGCCGGGAGATCGGTTTGTCATCGCCGTGCAGTTTGCCTTCGCCGAGCACTTTCACATCTGGCCCAACACGCCGACGGTGCCCGCGGGCATGGAAGAGCTGGTCCCGATCCCGACGGAGATAAGTGTGGGTGG
>JALOQT010000120.1:7992-8726 GCA_025453375.1 Phycisphaerales bacterium
CGGAGATAAGTGTGGGTGGTGGTGGTGGGGGGGGGGACAGTCCTGCGGTGGTGCCGGGCGTCAAGGTGCTGGTCGAGCGCACGCAGTGGCCCGCGCCGGATGACGTCTCCGTTGGGTTTACGTCTGTTCCGACGGTCATCAAGAGTCATAAGAAGCCCTTTACCGCCTTCGTGCCCGTGCTGATCGCGCCCGACGCGGCACCCGGCGAGGTCGTCATCCCGCTGGTGGTCTCCTACCAGTCTTGCAACGAGACGACGTGCTTCCGCCCCGAGTCCGTCACGCTGCCCGTGCGCGTGACGATCGCCCCGGCGGCACCGGCCGCTTCCTCCGCACCAACCCCCGCCGGGGCTGGCTCAGCAGCGGCCAAGACCATCGACACACCGGGCTTCGCCGCCCTGGCCACCGGCCTCGACCGCCGAGCACTGGCGGACCTGACGGCCAGCCCGGCCAATGGCCCAGCGGTGGCCCCAGCGACAGG
This sequence comes from Phycisphaerales bacterium, assembly GCA_025453375.1. Taxonomy (GTDB): domain Bacteria; phylum Planctomycetota; class Phycisphaerae; order Phycisphaerales; family UBA1924; genus JAJTGZ01. Next base: position 8,471 of record JALOQT010000120.1, read on the forward strand.
TCCAGCGACGGGGCCAGCGACCTCGACAAACAATACAACCCTCCCGCCCCCCGCGTCGGTCATCAACTTCGGCGCCTTCGGCATCGATATCAATATCGACACCGCCTCGAGCCTCGGCCTCGTGCTCGTCACACTCGTCGCCCTGGTCGGCGGGTTCCTGCTCAACCTCATGCCTTGCGTCCTGCCGGTGATTCCCATCAAGATCATCGGCCTGCAGCAGGCGGCGCACAACAGCCGCGCCCGCATGATCATCCTC
>JALOQT010000121.1 GCA_025453375.1 Phycisphaerales bacterium
ACTCGAAGCGTGGCGTCATGGGCCAGTCTTGCGGTCAGTTTTCGAGACGTTTCGATCGATGGACAGTGCAGCGATCGTGGCGACGGCACAACCTGCAAAGTCGCTGCCAACGCGCGATGCCGAGCTCATCGCGTGGGTCATGCATGTCTATGGCCGCATCCAGCCAGCCGTTCTCTCGGGCATGACGCATCGAGAGGCGCCTTGGCTTCAAACGCGCGAAGGTTTGCCGGCCAATCTGGGCAGCAATCGAGTCATCTCGACTCGTCTCATGGCGGATTTCTTCTCCGCCGAGCGAAGCTTGTATGTTGATGAGTATGGGATCGATCCGCAGATGATCATCTTGTCACTCACTGACTTGCGCGAAGGCCGCGTAGGGTCGATGGAGGCCCTCCGTAACCGTCCGGGGCCGGAGGCTGCGTGAGCACGCCGATCATCTGCTCCCTGACCGTCGAGCGCGTGTTGATGTCATGGGACGCGGCTCTTCGCGAAGAGGTCTTGGATTTCACAGCGATGCTGTCGGACGATCCTGCGTCGGTCCTCATGCCCGCGAACGCAAACGCTGCAGGCAATACATGGATCGGTCGCTTTCGATCTCAAGTCGATCCGGCGATGACCGTCACACTGGCGCTGATATCCCTGTTGCCGGAGAATGACGCGTGGATGGTCGTGTCGGTCACGCACACCCGCGATGCGACAGATGACGAGGAAGATCGCTAGCCCCCCCACCCCCCGCCACCCCCCCTCACCCCACCCTCTCCGCCTTCGGCTCGCGTGTCATCAGCCCGGCGATCGCGTCGACAGGGTCCAGCCCTTCAAACAGCACAGCGTGCACCGCTGAGGTGATCGGCAGTTCCACTTTCAGCCGGGCGGCAAGGTCCATCACGCTCTTGGTTGTCGCCACCCCCTCGACAACATGGCGGCTGCGGGCCAGATAGTCATCGAGTTTCGCACCGCGCCCTAGTGCCTCGCCGCAGGAGCGGTTGCGCCCCTCGGGGCTGAAGCAGCTCGTCGCCAGGTCGCCCGCCCCGGCGATGCCGAAGAACGTTTCGCGATTGGCGCCAAGTGCCGCGCCGAGCCGCGCGATCTCCGCCAGCCCGCGTGCCAGCAGTGCGCTCTTGGCGTTGTTGCCCGCCTGCAGGCCGTCGAGCATCCCCGCCGCGATCGCGATGACGTTCTTGACCGCCCCGGCGATTTCCACGCCCATCACATCGCTGCTGGTATAGATCCGCATCCAGCGCGTCGCAAACAACTCCTGCACCTGCGTCGCAAACGCCGGCTGGTCGCTGGCCGCCACCATCGTCGCCGGCAGGCAGCGGGCCAGTTCGCCCGCGATCGTCGGCCCACTGAGCACCGCCATCGGCCGCCCGGGCGCGTCGGGGTCATCTTGCAGCACATCGGCGATCACCTGCAGCGGCCGCATCAGCGTGCCGTTTTCGATCCCTTTACTGACGCTGATGATCCCCGCCCGCCGAGGCACGTGCGCACGCAGGCGCGTCATCGTCTCGCGGATGAACTGCACCGGCACCGCCACGACGATCACCTCTGCCCGCTCCAGCGCCTCGCGATCGCGAATCGCCACACGTACCTCCGCCGGCAGCGTGAAGCCCGGCAGGCGATCCGTCCATCGCGTCTGCGCCAGGCTCCCGACCTGCTCGGCATCGTGCCCCCACATCGTCACCGCCGGCAGCGCCCGCCCCCCATGCGCCGGCCGCGCGCTGGACAGCGCCGGCACCCGATCGCGATCAGTCAGCATCCCGGCACACACCAGCCCCATCTGCCCAACGCCCAGGATCGTGATCCCCGGCCGCGCACCACCCCCGCCACCCCCGCCAGCGCCGCCGGTCGGATGGTCGGGGTGGGAGGCCGGTTGGTGCTCGTCGCGCCGCATACGGGTGGATCCTTGATCGAGACGGTGAACGATTTTCTGGCCAAAGCCCAAAGATTCCCGAACATCCCCCGATCCGAACCGATCCGTCCCGATCTCCGTACCTTCACGGAGCCAAGCGGGGTGGTGGATCAGTCTACCATAGCCGCAACGTCCTGCCCCTTGCGCGCAAACCTGTCCCGGCATGCTGCTTGGTAGGCGGGCCCTGTGGGTTGATCGGGCTGGGGGGCGGGTGGTGGTGGAGGGGGGGCGTGTGTTGGTGGCTGGGTCGGGCGTTCTGCTCGGGCTGGCCGGGTCAGTTGGCGGGGTGTGGGTTGCTTGTGGGTGGTGTGGTTGATCGGTGATGTCACTACGCTGAGATTTGCATGTCACAGACTTCGCTTCCGGTGCTCAACTCTCCATCCGCCAATGCCGCCGGGCACAAGCATGGCCACGCGCATGGCCAGCACGATCCGGACCACCTCAACTGCTGCGGGCATCTGGATGCGGAGCAGACCGAGCGGAACATTCTGCTCTATCTCGCCGGGGCGGTGCTGCTGATCGCGGCGTTCATCGGCCGCACAGTTTTCCCGAACGTCATCGATGAACGCATCGTCTCGGCGCTGGCGTTTGTCGCGGCGCTGGGCCTTGGCGGCGTGATGATCTGGAGCGCGTGGAAGGAACTGACCAAGGGCCGCGCAAGCACCGCGAGCCTGGCGAGCCTGGCGATCATCGCCAGCATCGCCATCGGCGAGTATGAAACCGCCGGGTGGCTGGCGCTGATCCTGCTGGTGGCCGATCAGTTCCTGCGCCGCACGAGCATCAGCGCCCAGCGCGTGATTGCCGACCTGGTGAGCCTGACGCCGGACGTGGCGCGCGTCGTGCGTGACGGGCAGGAGATGGAAGTTCGCCTCGCCGATGTCCGCATGGGTGACATCGTCCGCGTGCGGCCGGGCGAGAACCTCTCGGTTGACGGCGTGATCATCAGCGGGCGGACGACGCTCGATCAGGCCAGCCTGACGGGCGAAGCGGCCCCGCACGAGGCGACGATCAATGACGATGTCTACGCCGGCACGACGAACCTGACGGGCATCATCGACCTGCGGGTGACGAAGCTCGGCAGCGAGACGACGATCGGCAAAGTGACGGAACTGATCGCCGCGGCCGAGCGGACCAAGACGGCGCGCCAACTGCTCATCGAGCAGGTGGCGAGCTTCTATGTGCCCGTTGCGATCAGCCTGGCGTTCCTGGCGTGGTTCCTGACCAATGACATCACCCGGGCGATCAATGTGCTGATCGTCGCGTGCCCCGGAGCGCTGCTGCTGGCCAGCCCGACGGCGATGGTCGCGGCGTTTGCCGCGGCGGCGCGGCTGGGCGTGATGATCAAGCAGCCGACGTATCTGGAATCCGCGGCGGATGTCGACACGGTGGTGTTTGACAAGACCGGCACGCTGACGACCGGCAAGTTCAGCGTCTCGCGCCTCGCGCCCAATGCGGGCATCGACGCGGGGGACCTGCTGGCGACGGCCGCCGCGGCCGAGCAGCACAGCAACCACCCGCTGGCCAAGAGCATCATGAGCACCGCCGGGGCGGCGCGCGTGTCGGTGCCCAGCAGCACGGATTACGAGGAAATCCACGGGCGCGGCGTCAAGGCGCGCGTGCAGGATGCGACGCTGTTTGTCGGCCGGGCGACGTGGCTTGTCGAGATGTTCCCGCAGCTCAAGGGCGATGTCGACACCGTCGCAGGCAAGATCGAGGGCATGACTGGCGTGCACGTGGCGCGCCAGCGCGATGGGCAGATGCCGGCGTATGTCGGCGTCGTCGGCCTGGAGGACAAGGTCCGCCCGAACGTCAAGGCGGTGATGGACAAACTGCGCGAGATCGGCGTCAAGAAGCTGGGCATCCTGACGGGTGACCGGCTGAGCGTCGCCGAGCGCGTCGGACGGACGGTGGGCGTGGACTCTGTCGAGGCTGAGTGCCTGCCGGAGGACAAGCACGCCGAACTGAAGGGCTTGTCGGCGGCGAATCGCAAGACCCTGATGGTCGGCGACGGCATCAACGACGGCGCGGCCCTGGCCGAGGCGGATGTCGGCGTGGCGATGCGGCTGAGCGGGTCGGACATCGCGGCCAACAGCGCGGGCGTCGCGCTGATGAATGACGACCTGTCACGCATCCCCTTCCTGCTGGAACTGGGCCGTCGCAATCGCGCGGTCATCACGCAGAACATCGTCATCGCGGTGGTCGTGGCACTGGTGGGCCTGGCCTTGGCGACGACCGGCAACCTCGACACCGTCGGGGCGCTGTTCTTCCACTTTGTGGGCGACGTGCTGGTGATTGCCAACAGCTTCCGCCTGTTCCGCTTTGGCGAGGCCTACAGCCTGGCGACGGAGCAGACCGACGCACCGGCGATGGCCAAGCGGAGCGTGGGCCTGAACCTGTCGGGCACGCCGTCGCCGGCGTGAGGGGGGCGGGCAGTGGCGCAGTGACGCAGGAAGCAACTCGTGCTCGTGAAGAGTTGGATCGTCGGATGCGTACATCACGTCGTCACGGAAGTGAGACGCACCCTCATCCGCCGTCCTGCGGCTGGGGGGGGCAGCCGCAGGACGGCGGATGAGGGTGCGGGTGCACGATGGCGTGTGTGTCGTGACGTTTGCGCCGGGTGTTTGGATGGCCACAGGCGGGCAGGTTGCAACCTGCTCGACTTCTCAGGCGCTGACGGTGACCAGGCCGGTCGCGACGAGGATGATCAGGACGATGCCGATGGCGATGCGGTAGATGCCGAAGGGTGTCAGGCCGTGGCGGTTGAGGAAGCCGACGAGCCATTTGACGGCCAGTGCGGCGCTGATGGCGGCGACGACGATGCCGACGAGCACGGGGGTCCAGCCGAGTTGTTCGAAGAGGTTGGGGGTGTTGGTGTCGCGCGCGTGCTTGAGGTTTTTGAACAGGGTGTAGCCTGTGGCGGCCAGGAGGGTGGGCATGCCCAGGAGGAAACT
>JALOQT010000122.1 GCA_025453375.1 Phycisphaerales bacterium
GTGGTGATCCGCACCACGCCGACACCTCCGCCGCCCGCACCGGCCATGCCGGCCCCGGCGCCGGTGGTCGTGACGCAGACGGTGATCGACACCGTGGGCAAGGACGGCCCGGTCGTCCCGCCTCCCGCGCCGGCACCGGTGGTCATCGAAACCCAGAGCGATATCCCCGGCACCGTCGTCGTCGATGACGGCGGCAAGGACGGCCCGGTTGTCTCCCCCTCGGAAATCGGCACCACGTTCCGCCCCGGCGCAGGCGTCCGCACCACCCAGGGCGGCGGCACCACTGTCACCACGACCACGACGACCACCACCACCGGCGCCCTCGTCCCCGGCAGCGCGGGCGCGCAGAGCCTGCAACTGAACCTCAATCAGATCGCCGAGACCTTCAACCGCGTGATGCGCCAGCCCCTGGCCACGGCCGAGTTGGAGACAGCCATCGCGCAGATCGAAGCCTTCCGCGCCACGCTGGGCAGCAGCGAGCGTGACAATCGCCTGAGCACGGCGTTGCAGAGCTATGTCGACGCCCTGCGCCTGCGGATGGAAGTTCGCGATGGTCAGCGCGCTGGCGAGGCCGCCGCACGCTCGACGACGCTGCAAGGCACCGAGCTTGGCCAACGCGTCATCGAGCTTGAGCGTCAGCGCATCTACAACGTCATCGGGCGGCTTGTGCGCTCGACGGTCTACGACGGCGATCGCGTCCCGTTGCTCTATCGCGTCATGAGCCCTGAGCCGGGCAGCGCCCGTACGCTGGGCTACCTCCAGCCCAGCGACAAGTTTGACCTGACCAACAAACTCGAGCAAGTCGTCGGCATCATTGGCGAGATTCGCCCCGAGGCGAGCCTGCGGACGAACCTGATCGTGCCGCGCCGGGTCGACGTGGTCAGCCTGCAGCCGATCGTCGTCTCGCCGGACATCCCAGGCATGGTCTTCACGCCGCAGGAGCGGACGACCCAGCCGCCGATGCCGGGCGTGACGCCAGCCACCCCGGGCGAGCGCGTCCCTGCGCCGGCCCCGGCCGAACCACCTGCGGGTGAGCCGGCGGTGTTTGTTCCTGAGCCGTCGGGCGGCCGGTAAGCCCCCGCAGTCTTTGCGCGTTACAGATGCGACAGCCCGCACTGGTGGTATGCCGCGCCCAGGCGGCACCATCGCGCATGTTTGACGCAGCGGGGCAGTGGCCAGACCGAGAAAAGTCGCCGATGGGAGAGCGCACTATCCACGATTCGCACCCGCCTGCGGCGTTGATCGTACAATTGCGAAGTGTCCTGCGAATCCGTTCGTGCACTCAGTCATGACCCGGAACCCCAACAAAGTCGTGCTGCTCTTTGCCGGGATTCTCTCGGCCTACGCCGTCGGCTTCTGGCTCTATTCCCCGAGCCAGCCGGTCCTGACCTTCGCTGCGACCGACGCCGTCCCCGCGCCCACTCCGCGCACGCCCGAACCGACTGACGCGCCCCCCGCCGAGGGCGAGACCGATCTTCTCGACGCGCCGGCCATCGCGCCAGCCTCTGACCTGCTGGTCATCGCCGGCCCGGGTGAGAAACGCGTCGTGCCGCCGGAGTTCACGACGTACACATTGGTGGCTGGCGACACAAGCTTCGCGGCCATCAGCCGACGCGTGTATGGCACGGCGCGTCATGCAGACGCCATCAGCCGAGCGAACGCGTTCACCTCGCCACACCGCCTGCGGGTGGGCCAGACGATCCGCATTCCGAAGGACCCGACCAACATCAGCGGGAAGATCGAAATCGTGCCGACGGTCATCGAGGTGCCGCCGCCGACCGGCAACCCGCAGCTCGCCCTGCCGACTGCACCGATCGCGGCGTCCAACCCGCCACCGGCGCAGGATGCGCCCCCCACCAGCGTGCCCGACCGCATCCACACCGTGCAGCGTGGCGAGACACTCTCGGACATCTCCCTGCGTTACTACGGCTCGGCCGGGCGTTGGCGCCGGATCCTCGATGCCAACACCGACGTGCTGACTCGCCCGGAGCGGATCAAGCCCGGCATGAAACTGGTCATTCCGGATTGACCCGCCAGCCGCGACGACCGCGGCGTGAAATGACCATCAACCTCGCCCACCGGGCGGACAGCGACGCACTCGCGGGCTAAACTCTCCCTGCGCAGCGGCGGATCGCTCAGGCTTGCCGACGCTGCCCACGAACCTCGCGCCGGGGCAAACCCTCGCGCCGAGGATCGCTGCGTTTGGTAAGGCCGGTGTGCACGGCCGGTTTCTTGACTGGTATGTTGACTGGTTTGCTGGCTGGTGTCGGTGTGCTGAAGGCGTAGCTCAGTTGGTAGAGCAGCGGACTTTTAATCCGCTGGTCATGGGTTCGAGTCCCATCGCCTTCACTTCTGTCCTGTGTTTCTGGACCGATGGCCAGTCGCGCGTGCAAGCGTGCGTTCTGGCTGATGTCCGGGCGAGATTCGTGACCGCAGACCCACCATGACGACCGTGCTGCATGCGAACTGGACGGCTCACGCACTGGCCCTCTGGGCCGAAGAGCCGGCGGCGCACGCGTCTGATCGCGCTGAGGCCGTCGCGGGCAGCGACGCTCCGGCCGGCGTGCTGCGACACAGCTTTGCCGTGCCCGCGGCTGCACTTCGGACGCTGCTGAAGTCGCTGCTTCCCGAGAGCCTGCTCGCTGAAGGTGCTGATGCGTCGATCCTGCTGCGTCTGCCCGTCCAGACGACCGACCAGGGCCAGGTTGTGCCCGTTGCCAGCCCACGCGCTGCGCATGCCATCGGTCACGACGCCGACGCTGACCCTGCCCTCAGCCACGCGCTGCGAGCAGGCGAGTCCGGGCCGATCTTCCTCGAGTCGTTGCAGACGCCGGCCCTGCGGTTCCCCCCCACTGCCGGATTTCGCGTGCTTGAAGCGCTGGACGGCGTACTGAGCGTGCGCGAGGCGGTGGCGCACCAGGTTGAGGGCATCGTGCCCGGCCCGGGGCTTGACTACCTCATCGCGACGGATCACTTCGCGCAGTGGCTGCTGGTGCAGCAGCGATTTGTGCCGGCGCTGATTCAGGACGTTGGAGGGGGCGTTGCATCCTCGCCGGCAGGCAGCACACAGGGCTCAACACAGGGCTCCGCTCTGGGCGGCAGCCTCGGCGGCGGCGTCCGCGGCATCTGGCAGCCTTGGCTGGCCGACGAGGCCGTCGCTACGCGCGCCGGCATCCTGCTGAGGGCCATGCCCCCCGCCAGCCGCGCAGCGGTGGACTCCCAGGGCCACGATGCCTGGAGCGTTCTGGAAGACTTCCTGGTTCACATCGTCGACGCGCGGGCCCGCGCGATCATGATCCGAGAGACGATGGCCGACACCATCGAGGGCCGCCGCTCGGCGCCGTCGGCCGACGGCACACGCGTCGAGGATCCGCACGTCACGTGGCTGGCGGGTTTGCTGGATCAGCGTGATGCCATCGACGTCATCGGCCAGCGCCGCAGCGAGATGCTCAAGCGTGTCCGCACATGGATCGGTGGGCTTGATCAGCGCAGCAGCGACAGCGCCTGGCGACTGTGTCTCAAACTCGTCGAACCCGTGGCCATGCCCGACGGCGGCGTCGCCGCGGCGGTCGCCACCGGCCCAATCACTCTGCAGGACCCGGGCGACAAGGCCCAGTGGAATCTCGTGTTCCTGCTGCAGTCAGTCGAGCAGCCGGGCACGACCGTCGCCGCGGCGGACATCTGGATTTTGCCGACCGACGGCGCGATGGTCGCCGGCAAGCGGCTGGATTCGCCGCAGGAATTGCTGCTGGCCGAACTGGGCCGCGCCGCGCGCGTCTATCGCCCGCTGGAGTCGGCGCTGAGCGATGCCGAGCCGGCCAAGCTCGCGCTGACGACGCAGCAGGCGTATGAGTTCCTGCGTGAGCATCGCCAGTTGCTGCTGGAGCAGGGCTTTGGCGTGCTGTCACCGGCGTGGTGGGATTCGCCAGCCGCGCGGCTGGGCGTGCGTCTGAAGCTCGATGCGCCCGAGACGCTCGACGGTGCACCGCCCGGCAGCGGCGCAGGTGGGGCCGCCGGCGCACTCGGCCGCCTGGGCCTGCAGGCACTGGTCAACTACAAGTGGTCGATCAGCCTGGGCACGACGACGCTGAGCATCGACGAGTTTCAGAAGCTCGCGACGCTCAAGAGCCCGCTGGTCTATGTCGGCGGCAAATGGGTCGAGGTGCGCCCCGAGGACATCAAGGCCGCCGTCGAGTTCCTCCGCGAGAACCCTGGCGGGCAGATGGAAATCGGCCGGGCACTGCGCATGGCCTATGGCGTTGATCCGCGCAGCGGCAACGTGCCGGTGACCGGCATCGAAGCGACTGGCTGGGCCGCAAGCATCTTCGGCAGCACCGGCACCAGCGAGGGGCAGAAGAACTTCACCATGCCGATGCTCGATGCCCCCGAGGGCTTCGTCGGCAGCCTGCGGCCATATCAGATCAAGGGCCTCTCGTGGCTCGCGTTCCTCGATCGCATCGGCCTTGGCGCGTGCCTGGCTGACGACATGGGCCTCGGCAAGACGATTCAGTTGCTGGCCATGCTGCTGCACGAGCGCCGCACCGCTGCGGAGTTTGACGCGACGGTCGGCCCGAGCCTGCTGATTGTGCCGATGAGCGTCGTCGGCAACTGGACACGCGAAACCCGCCGCTTCGCCCCGAGCCTGCGAATCTACGTCCATCACGGCCCGGACCGCAAACTCGGCGACGCCCTGCGCGAAACGGCTCTGGCCAGCGATCTGGTCATCACCACCTATGCCCTCGCCCACCGCGATCGCGCTGACATGGAGAAGATCGCCTGGCACCGCGTCGCACTGGACGAGGCCCAGAACATCAAGAACCCCGCGGCTAAGCAGACGCAGGCCGTCC
>JALOQT010000123.1 GCA_025453375.1 Phycisphaerales bacterium
TGGCCGGGGGCGGCAGGGGCGTGGTGTTGCCGAACTGCATGGCCCACTCGATGTACGTGTCATTGTCGCCAAAGCCCAGCACGTAACCCTGCGTTGTCGAAGCGTTCCAGCTGTTGGCCCCCAGCGAGACCTGAGAACCCGTGCCCGCGACGACCGCAAACCAGTACGTCCCGGCAGCCAGCGAGCCATTCTGCCCGCGAAGCCGCGGAAACTCCGGCGGCGTGCGCTCATCCAGCGACCCGAAGGACAGCCCCGCGCCGTTGTTGCGGTTGCCGCTGGTCGTGTCATCGCTGGCCACCAGCACACCCGTATCGCTGTAGACCGCCAGCACCGCATCGCGCAACTGCGGGAAGATCGACACGGAGGTGTCAAAGTACAAATCGCCGCTGACGGCGTTGCTCAGCTCAACCTTCACCCACTTGACCCCCAGCGTCTCGCCCGGGCTGACGCCATCGCCGAAGTCAAACAGGCCTGACAGATCGATGCCGTCGCTCGTTGAGCTTGGCGTCGCCGGGACCGTCACGGCCCCGGCATCAAAGAAGTTCGCCGGCTGCGCCAGCGCGGCGGACACACAGCCGATCGACCCAGCCAAACACGTCAGCATCACAGCGCGGTGCATAGCCACTCCTTGGTTCAAATGCCGGTTCGTCGTTCCGATCCTCGTCAAATCCGTCTCACGTCTCTCAGCACCCAGCAAAGTATCGCCCCAGGAACACGATGATGTCGTCGGCGGTGAACTGCCCGTCCGGTGTCGTGCTCTGGTTCGCCCCGGCCACATCCGCCCGCGTGTCGCTGGCGAAGTACCACCCCAGGAAGACGATGATGTCGTCAGCCGTCAGCACGCCATCGGCGCCGACACTCTGGTTCGGCCCCGCCACGTCCGACGCGGTGCAGGGCGTCGGCCCCAGCGGCGGCAGGGTCACCGGCACCCAGCCGATCACATCACCCACCGTGCTGTGCCTTGCAATGACATACATCGTGCCGTCGTCACACAGGAACGTCGAGAACATCGTCAGCACCGACCACGTGTCGTCAAACGGGTCGCCGTTGTTGTTAAAGTCGATCGGGTCGCCGGTCTTCAGCGCCACGATCGGCTGCGCGTTTGGCCCAGGCGGGATCACGACGCTGAAGTCACGCGATGGCGAGCCCGCCCGCACCGTGTAGTGCAAGTCTCCACGCGTGGTGATGTTCACATTGGTGATGGCACTGACGCGCTCGCCGGGCACGCCGCCCGGGAAGTCACCATCGGAGGTGAAGATCACCCGCCCATTGAACACCAGCCACGGCGCACCACCGGAGAGGCCACGCCCGGCGATGTACCAATCACCACTCGGCCCCATCCCCGCATCAGTAATGCTCACGGCGGTGCTGAACGGCGGCGTCGGCGTCCCCACGCCCGGCAGCGGCTGACCCACCTCCAGCTCAATCGCCCCATTGCGCACGACCACCACGTTCGGCGACGCACGATTCAGAATCCCACGCACGATGTACTGCGTCGCGTCATCATTGACGCCATAGCCCAGTTCCACATCCAGCAGCACCACATTCGGCTGGATCGACTGGCCCGTCGGCACCAGAACCCCGCCCTGAGCAATCGTCGTAAATGGCTGCGTCGGCCCCGCACTCAGGAAGATGAACTCATCCTGCGACGAGGGCAGGTTGCCGGTCGTTGCCGAGTCGCGAAACAGCACGCGCCCGTCGTTCAGCAGCGTCCGCTGATCGATTCCGCCGCCGAAACTCTCACCGGCGATGCCCGGGATCGCGCTGCCCTCTCGCGCCACAAATGAATATGTCTGATTGCTCCGACGATACAGCACAATGCACTCGTCGAGCGTCGTCGGCACGAGGTTGCCCGAGATCGCAATATCCCCCGCATCATTCACCAGCGCCTCGACATCCAGCCCCACCGCGCTGGCCTCAAACGCCGCATCCAGCCCGGGCATCGTCTGAAGCCGACCGAGCGCAAAGTCAATCCCCGTCCTCGTCCCGGACACGACCGCCCGGCTCGTCGTCGCATTCTGCAGCGTGATCACCTGGCTCGCCCAATACTGCCCGTTGCGACTGCCGAAGATCCGCGACTGCAGCAACGCATCGATCGTGCTCGGCGGCACCGTCGCCAGCGCCGTCGGCGACGTCTCGACCTCCGTCGCAATGAACCGCACCCAAGGTGTCGACCCCGCCCACGCCACCCCACCGGCCATCCCCACCGATCCCACCAGCGCGCCGATCATCACGGCACGACGCATGATCGCCCCCGCGACTGAACATCCAACTTCATGACGACAGGCTTGACGCTTCATGAGGCACTCCTAAGGTCAGACCACAGGCGAGTCAACCACCGCTCACGCTCCGCATTCCCCACCCCCGCCCGACACCCCCAGTCCCCCGCCCCGAGACTTCACCGAAGAGGGCCGCGGCCATCAGCCAAGACCGGCCGAGCACGAATGCCACGCTCACACACAATGTATCGCCAGATTTCAGGAATGCCAGCAGGAATGATATCAATCCATCCTTGTTTACCCCCACAATCTCGGGTACATTGATCCAAAGGCCCGCCAACCACCAAACACAACACGTATAACCGCCCAGCCCGCCGCCTGACGCCTTAGCTTCGCAGGCAGCACCCCTCCCCGCCCGTCACCGGGTGATCCTTCGAGCGGCCCGCCAGTGCTCGCTCAGTCACGCACGCCAGCCGACCTCTCCGGTCGATCCAACACCCTCCCCACCAACCCACCCCACACGGCCATGACCAGCCTTGCCAATCCCGCCGCCACCAGCCTTGCCCAGCAGGAACTCCAGCAGGCCTACGGCACCGTCAAGCAGGAGCTTGTGCGCGTGCTGCAACTGCAGCAGCTCGATCCGCGCTCCGGCGCCGCGATCGCGCAGCGGCTGGGCGTCAATCGCCAGTTGGCCTGGCAGGTTGCGACGATCGCCAGCGAGCCATCAGCCGCGGCGGGCTTGACGGTCATGCCCGGCGCGCGCGGGCTGGAGATGTTTGTCGAAGCCAGCCAGCGCGGGGCCACGCAGCGCGGCGTCGATCCGGCCTCCCTCGGCCTGCGCGAACTCCGCGCCGCCATCGAGCGCCTCGAAGCCGTCATCACCACCCACGCTGGCGATCGCGCCACCCTCGCGCTGCTGGCCGCGACGTGGGACAGCGCCGAAGTCGAACGCCGCACGGAAGACCTTCGGCGCGACGCCTACCGCGCCCAGTGCGCCCTGCTGGGCGCCCGCGTCGAAACCCAGGTTCGCGGCGTCATCTTCGCCCCCTCGCAAGTCGGCGACCCGACCCGACTGGCCATGGCCTCATACCAGGGCCTCGCGGGCGTCACGCGCATCCGCGCCGCCCACCGCAGCCGCCTGTTCTATCTCGAACTGCCCAAGCACGACGACGGCACCATGGACAGCAGCGTCCCGGACCTTCACGTCCACCTCCGCGAGAAGTTCCAACTGGAGGCTTCACTCTCCACCGTCGGGCCTGATGCGCTGGACTACATCGTCGATGGCCATCGCTCGTGGGTCACGCTCAAGCCCGGCCAGATCGGCTCAGCGGCGCGTGAGCGTCTGGCCTTCACCGGCCTGCCCGGCTACGAAAACCCGCGATACATCAGCGGCCGCGATCACCTCAACCAAGTGGCCATCGTCTGTCACATCCCCACCGAGACGCTGCTGGTCGACTGCCTCATGGACCAGCGCCTGCCCGAAAGCCGCGAGTTTGTCTCCTCGCTGCTCATGCAGTGCTACGACGCCTCGACCGGCCACCCGATGAGCCCCGCAATGGCCACCGATCCGGCCTTCCTCTTCGAACTGACTGACGTCGAACCGCTGGGCATGGCCACCTTCCAGGCCGACCCGAACTTTACCGGCACCGGCGACCTCGTCGCCCGCGCCGCCCAGCGCGTCGGCACCACGCCAGCCAACCTCGTCGGCATCCGCTGCCGCCTGCGCTACGCCACCGCCCCGATGAGCGTCGTCATCACCCGACGCCTGCCCAGCGAGCCGACACGCGTGTGACCTTCAGCACAGTTCCGCGTGGGGCAGGATTCCATCCTGCCCGACTTCGCTGCGAACCTGCACGCAGAATCCTCCGGGCAGGTTGAAAACCTGCCCGACGAGGCGTTTCTCACGTCTCACGCTTCACGTCCAGCCCTCACACCCCGAACCGCTGCGTCAACGCTCCATACGCATCGATCCGTCGATCCCGCAGGAACGGCCAGTGCGTGCGGCTGAATTCCACGCGGTCCAGATCGCAATCCACGATCGCCACCTCCGGCTGATCCACGCTCGCACGATGGATCACCTGCCCGTTGGGCCCGGAGACAAAGCTCTGCCCCCAGAACTGCAGGCCATCGGCGCTGACTGGCTTGCCATCTTGCCCAGGGATCCGCTCGTGGCCGATGCGGTTGGGCGCACAGACGTAGCACCCGTTGGCCACGCCGTGCGCACGCATGGACAGTTCCCAACTGTCGTGCTGGGCGACGCCATACTCCGCCTTCTCGCTAGGGTGCCAGCCGATGGCTGTGGGATAGAACAGGATCTCGGCCCCCTGCATCGCCGTCAGGCGCGCTGCTTCGGGGTACCACTGGTCCCAGCAGATCAGTACGCCGATGGTCGCAAACTTCGTCCGCCACGCCTTGAACCCGCCACTGCCTCCGCCGCCAGTCGTCACGTCCCCCGGCGTGAAGTAGAACTTCTCGTAAAACAGCGGGTCATCGGGGATGTGCATCTTGCGATACACGCCCATCAGCGATCCGTCGGCATCGATCACCGCGGCGGTGTTGTGATACAGCCCGCTGGCCCGCTTCTCAAACAGCGACGCGACGATGACGATCCCGTGC
>JALOQT010000124.1 GCA_025453375.1 Phycisphaerales bacterium
ACCGTCGCCAGCGTCGTTTTCTTGACCAGCCACGCCCCGACATACGCCCCGACGATCGCCGCGATGCACCCCGCCGCCAGCAGCATCCAGCGCCCCTGCAGCACATCACCGCCCCCCCACAGGTGCGTCGCATACACCCCCAGCCGCGTGACATCCACCAGGCACGCGATGACCACGCCCGTCCCGATGAACGCCTCCTTGCTCAGCCCCAGCCGGATCAAGAACGCCGACCGCAGCGCCCCCTGATGCCCCGACAGCCCGCCAAAGAACCCCGAAAGCACCCCCCCCAGCGGCAACCACTTCCGCTCAAACTGCAGGTTCTTCGTGCGTGGCAGCACATCCAGCAGCGCAAAGCCCACCATCACCGCTCCGATCACCACGCCCATCACCGTGATCGTGCACGTCCGCGAGCCGAGCATCCACGTGCCCAGCGTCGTGCCGCCCTCCAGCGCTCGCAGCAGCAGCGCCCCGACAATCGCCGCCAGCACCGCCGCGATGCCAAACCGCTTCAGCACGCTCCAGTCCACGTGCTTACCGAAGATCAACAGTTTGGCCAGGTTCGCCGCCAGATGCACGATCGCCGTCATCGCAATCGCCGTCGGTGCGGGCGCGACGAGCAGGAACGCCGGCAGCGCCAGCGTCCCAAGTCCAAACCCCGAAAACACCGTCAGGCCCGACGCCACCAGCGCCGCGATGACGACAATCACATAGTCCATGCCCGCAGCATATTCCGCCGCCGGACTTCATCCACTCGCCTCATCGCCAGCACCTCAGCACGTCGCCACCTCATCCGCCCGTCGGCACCAGGCTCCCGCCCAGTCGCGTGACGATCCGGCCCTTCTCGACTGTCTCGCTGGGCTTGAACGCGCCGAGGTCTTCGCGCACGGAGTTCGCCGCCGTCACGCCGCTCATCAGCACCATCGGCACGCCCGGCCCCGGGTTCGCACTGCCGCCCGCAAGATACACATTGCTCACCACGCCGCTGCGGTTCTTCGGCTTGAAGCCGCCCATGAGTTTGCCGTGGCTGGCCAGCCCATAAATCGCCCCGCCCTCGGCGTTATACATCGCATCAATCCGCCCCGGGTGCAGGAAGCGATCGACGACGATGTGCGAGTCAATGTCCTCCATCCCCGTCTTGCGCAGGCGGTCCATGATCACCGGCTTGTACTTCGCCAGCAACCCATCGGGCCCATCCCAGTTCTGCCCCGCACGCTGGAAGGGCGTGTGCACCAGCACATACAGCGCCTCGCACCCCGCCGGCGCCTGCGTCGGGTCCGTTCGGCTTGGCACTGCCAGATACAGCGTCGGGTCCGCCGCCGGCACGCCCCGGCCATAGATATCCCCAAACTCGCTCTCACTGCTCGAGGAGAACAAGAAGTTGTGATGCGCCAGATGCGCATACTGACGCTTCAGCCCCAGATACAGCACCACGCCGCTGCAGGCAGGCGTGTAGTCCTTGGCAATCGCACGCTGCTTGGCCTTGGCCTCCGGCGTGCCGATCAGGTCGCGTAGCGTCCGCTGCACATCGCAGTTGCTGACCACCGCATCGCACGAAATCGTCCGCCCATCCTCAAGCACGACACCCGTCGCGCGGGCGGCGGCGCCGCTGCCACTGGTGATGATCTTGCTCACACCCGTGCCGGTGATGACCGTCGCGCCCAGTTCGCCAAGCAGGCGCGACAGCGCCTTGGCCACGCAGCGCGTCCCGCCGGACTGTTCATCCGGCGCCATGCTGTACCAGCACCCGTGATCGGTCTGTGCCGCCGCGATCAGGCTCAGAATCGCCGGGGCCAGGAAGGGCGAGCTGCCCACATACTGCAGGAAGTGCTCGACGAGCTGGCGAACATGCGGCTCGGTGATCGCCCCGTGCACCGTGCTGCCGACAGTCTTGTGCATCTTCATCGCCAGCACATCGCCGAGAATCTTCAAATCGCCCGGCGGCGTGCCCTTCATCATGTCCATCGGGCTGCCGACGTCCTTGAAGTAGAACACCTTGTCACTCAAGCCCATCATCCGGCGCGAATACGCGATGAAGTCCAGATACTGCCGCCCGACGTTCGCCCCGCCCGGCTTGCTGCCAAACTGGGCGTCCAACTCGCGCGCAAACGTCTCGGGGTTCTGACGCAGATTGATGACCGTGCCATCGGTGAAGAAGCACCGCCATTGCGGGTCGAGGTTGATCAGTTTGATGTAATCCGCAGGCTTCCGCCCGGCCCGCTCGATGATCCCCGTCAGCACCTGCGGCAGCGTCAGGATCGTCGGCCCCATGTCAAAGCTGAACCCCTGCTCCTGCAGCAAGTTCATCTTCCCACCCAGGTGCCCGTTGCGATCGATGATCGTCACACGCACCCCGCTGCCCGCCAGCTCCACAGCCGAGGACAAACCAGCCAGCCCCGCGCCAACCACAACCACATGCGGCGTTGATGTCATGTTGGAGTGTAGAAGGCCCAGTCGCGACTCGCCGAACGTCAGCACGCCGGCGCGAGACGAGACCGGCAAGACGCGAGATGCAAGACGTGAGACGTCAGACTTGAGACGTGAGATGTGAGACGCGACGTACGAGATGAATACCCAAGCCGCACCGATCGCCCACCTCCTTCTCCCGCCCTGCGGGAGAAGGTGCCAAGGCCCGCGTCTAGCGGGCCGAAGGCGGATGAGGGTGCTTCACCATCGGGCAGCCGCATCCGCGTCAAGCCCCGCCCACGCAAGCCGCGAAACTTCACCCAGCCCCCCCCGCCCCCGCCCCCGCCCCCAGGCGCTCACTGCGGCGCAATCCGCATGTTCCCAGGCTGGATCGTCTCGACGCGTTCATTGCGCCCGCTGGGCTTTGTCGGGTCCGGCCCGGCCACGTCTTTGGTCGGGTCGAAGTCCACCGGCCCCGGCCCCTGCATGGATCCAAGACGCCACCACAGCAGCCCCACCGCCAGGCCAATCAGCAGCAGTGCCACCGCGAGCTTGACTGGCCGGTTGGGGTCAGCGCTTGCCGCCCCGCCCGTTGCCTTCTTCGGGTCGACCAGTTTGCCATCCTTGAGCACCTTGACGTGCTCGCCCTTCTTGTTGAGCAAATCGCCCGATGACTTGTCGACAATGCCTTCAAGGAGATCTTTGGCCATGATGTCACTCACCCCTTCACGTCATTCCCGATCAGTTGGTGCGGACCGTCAAGCCCGCGCGCCGTCGTCTAACGATAGGGAAAGGGGCGTGCATCGAGCAAACCCCTTGCCGCATCAATCGCGACGCTTCGCTTGCCGCCGGCTACTCAGAACCCGCCAAGGCGATACCGGAACATGTACCCCGGGCCAACTTCCTGCCCAGGGATGACTTCGATGTAGTCGACGTGCCCGTCGACGAAACTCATCACCGACTTGTTGATCTCGCCAAACTCGCCCATGATCCGCCGCGGCGGGTTGGCATTGGCCACCACGTCGCTGGTCTGGTCATGGAACCAGACGAACTTCGTCGGATCAAAGTTCGACGCGAGGCTGATCCGGCGTGAGCCCTCCTGCACGGCGCGATTCCAGTACGCCCAGATCGACTCGCCCGGCCGCTGCGGGCTGCGAGACTGATAATGGGCGTAGAACCCGTCCCACCACTTCATGTTGACGTGATAGCTCGTCCCCACGTCGTCATACGACGAAATCTGCAGGTTGGCGTTCGGCCAGTTGCGCTGATAGCTCACCCGATCGCCCGGGCTGCGGAAGGCTGGCAACTCCACGAAGTTTCGATTCCCCGGCTGGGCGATCTCCGCCTTCGTGTCGGACATGCTGAGGTTGATGTCAGGGTGCACATAGGCATTGACTGGCCGCAACCCCGCCGGCTCGTCAAACAACCCGCCCGAGTAGCTCTGCCAGTAGACGTTGGCGTTCTTCCCGCCGAACATCCACGAGCACCACCCAGCCTGCGTCGGCGCCGGGCCATTGGCCTCGCGCCCGGGTGACGAGCGGATCGGGTAGCGCTCCTTGAAGTCCGAGCCGTACGTGAACTGACCAATGGCAATCTGGCGGCAGTTGCTCTTGCTGGCCACCAGCCGCGCCACCGTCCGGGCCTTGGCCAGTGCCGGGAGCAGGATCGCCACCAACAGCCCGATGATCGCGACGACCACCAGCAGTTCGATCAGGGTGAAACCTGAGCGACGATTCCCTGAGGATGTTCTCATGAGAAACAGGGTATCCATCGAAACGACGCTGCGGAATGTGCCCATGTCATGCCCCTTGCACTGATCAGTTCAGAATCGACAACGCCATCAACACGCCGCGCGATCCGGGTTTGGTCAACTTCCCGATTCGCGAGCACCAACCGTCCGGCCGGCAGACCGCCAGCGGAACCCACCCCACCTCGTGAAGTATGCCATAACTTTTGGCCAATATCCAGTCCCCCGAATCTCGGGATTGGCGGTGGGGCAGATTGTGCTGCGTTGCCAGTCAGGATGGGCCGGGCGGACCAAACCCTTAGGTGTTTTGTGAAATCGCCGCCCGGACAGAACCCGCCGAGGAACTCCTTGCGTATAGCCGATAGACTTGTGGGAGCCGGACATCGGGAGTCGCCCCGCCGCTGCCGCGCCACGGCTTCGTGGCTCGATAGCCGTGCGGACCCAGTGCCCGACCCGGTCCCGTACGTGCCGATGGCGGCCCGTCCGTGGTGTGCCCTCGTCTGATCGAAATCGACTGATTTCCAGCCATGACAGCCCCGAATCGCCCATCGTCGCCCTCGTCGCTCCCAGGCATGGGGGCACTGTCGCCCGACGGCGCGGGTGGGGGTGGCGGGGGGGTTGGGGGAGCGGGTGGGGGTGGCGGTGCGGCCGGAGCGGGTGGTGGGC
>JALOQT010000125.1 GCA_025453375.1 Phycisphaerales bacterium
GCCCAGCAGCGCTACACCCGCGCCGCCCAGTTGGATTCCTCCGAGCCGCAGTACGTCATCGCCTCCGGCGAGATGCTCATCCAGCTCGGCAAGGTCGAGGAGGCCGATGCGCTGCTGCGTGACAACCTGACCCGCTTCCCGACCACCGCCGCCCTGCGTCACACGCTGGGCCAGATGGAGATGATGCGCAGCCGTCACGCCGAGGCCGCCGAGTGGTTCGGCCAGGCCCGCCTGCTCTCGCCGGAAGACACCGTCATCCTCGAGGACCTGACCCGCACGCTGGTGGCCCTGCGCCGCTACAGCGAGGCGGACCTCAACTTGGACGTGCTGCTGGCCAACACCGCCAACGCCGACCGCACCGACCTGAAGATGCTCAAGGTCCGCTGCCTGGCCGCGCTGGATCGCCTGGGCGATGCCCGCGGCCAGCTCTCCGAACTGCTCAACACCCCGGAAATGCGCAACGACGTGCAGGCCTGGATCCTGATGGGCAACCTCGCGGCTCGTCTGGATGACATCGGCCGCCTCCGTGTCGCGGCAAACCGCGTCATCGCGCTGGCCCCGGATCGCCCCGAAGGCCACGCCCTCAAGGCGATGCTCATGCGTCTGATGAACCGCCCAGCCGAAGCGCTCTCGGCGGTCAACACCAGCCTGTCGATCAACGCCAACGACCCGGAACTGTGGGTCCTCCGCGGGATCATCCAGGCCGAGACCGGCCAATACGCCGACAGCCGCCGCTCGCTGCTGAACGCCCAGCGTCTCGACCCGACCAACCGCAACGCCCAGACGCTCATCGCTGTCGTCAATCAGCTCGCCTCGCCCACGCAGGCAACCGCCTCGGTTCCGACGCGCTGAGCGATCACCCCGATCGATGAGAGAATCCACACACGCCCCGGCGGACACGCCGGGGCGTTGTGCTTCACAAACCAACTTGCTTCACCCGCGACCGCTCACTCGTTGCCCGCCCGGGCCTTGAGCGTGGCCTTGACCGTCAGCGTCTCGCTGCCGCGCCGCAGCACGATCTCGACGACATCGCCAGGCTTCGCACCCGAGAGCATCGGCATCCAGTCCTCGACCGTCGGCGTCGGCTTGCCGTTCCACGACATCATCTTGTCGCCAGCCTTCAGTCCGGCCTCCGCGGCAGAGGTGCCCGGAAACACCTCCCCCACTTCCACGCCGCCACCCTCGCCGGTGTAGTCACCAGGCGCGATGCCAAACCGCACGCGTGATCCACCCATGCCGCCCGGCGCCGGCGCAGCCCCCGGCGCCGCGCCACCATGCGGGTCCGCCGCGGGTGCCGCAGCAGGTGTAGCCCCGGGCGTCGGGTCCGCCGCGCGGGCCCGCGGGTCATCACGGTTGATCGCCATATCAATGCTCGGCCCGCTCGACCGCTTGAACTCGAGCGGTTCGACCCGCGCCGCCAGTCGTGTCACCACATCCAGCACCGTCCCCACCACCGCCACCGCGCCAGGCGTGTTGACCGTCGGGTACAGGTCCGTCGGCAGGTGATAGTCCGCGTGCAGGCCCGTGAAGAAGTGCAGCACCGGGATCCCCGCGCGATAGAAACTCGCGTGGTCGCTCGGCCCGCTGCCGCCGGGCAGCGTCCGCACCGTCAGTTTGGTGCCTTCGCTCTGCCCCGAACGGTCCCACGATTCCTTGAGCCACTCCGCCCAGCCCTCAGCGCTGCCCACACCCGAGACTTCCAGTCGCCCGTTGCGGACGCGGCCGATCATGTCCATATTCAGCATCGCCGTCGTCCGCTCCGCCGGGATCGGCGCGTGGCCGATGTAGTACCGGCTGCCGATCAGCCCGCCCTCCTCCGCGTTGAACGCCAGGAACAGCACCGACCGCACATTCGCATCCGCCGGCAGCGCGTCATACTGCGCTCGCAGCCGCTTGGCCGCGATCAACAGGCCCGCGGTGCCGCTGGCGTTGTCATCGGCGCCCGAGTGCAGCTTGCCCATCGCCGCCGCCCCGCCGCGCGAGCCAAAGGCGCCATAGCCGATATGGTCCATGTGCGCCCCAAGCACGATGAACTGCTCAGCCAGCGCCCCGCGCCCGCGGATGATCCCGCCGATATTCTCGGCCATCTGCTGCTCGCGCGCCACCTGCACATCCAGGTTCAGCGTCGCGCCGGGCAACTCACGCACAAACCCGCGCTGGTCGGCTTCCTTCCGCAGCGCCAGCAAGGACTCAGCCCCACCCATCCGCACCAGCCGGTCCGCCGCCTCGACAGACATGCTGATAAACGGCACCGGCTGCTCACGCCGCCCGCCCGTCCCCGCCATCGTCTCAAGTTGCGTTCCGCGCGGGTCATCCACGCCCGGCGGGGCCACCAGGATCACCGCCGCCGGCTTGCGCTGGATCACCGCCGCGATCTTCTCATTCAGACCCGCCTTGGCCGAGAAACTCCCGCCCTCCCCCCACTTGCTCTTGCCCGCCTCATCCAGCGGCTCAAACCGCAGCACCAGCGCGATCTTCCCCTCCAGCGTGTCCTTCTCACCAAACGTCGAATACCCGTCGTTGCCGCCCTGAATCGCATAGCCGACAAACACCACCGGCCCACTGACCTGCCCCGAGCCAGTCGTGCCCCGAAGGTTGAAGTCCGTCCCCGCCTTGAGCACCCATTCCGCCCCATCGGCGCCCTTGGCCGCGACGCGCTCGGCATTGACCACCGGCCGCCGCCCCGCCGGGAACGCCTGACGGAAACTCATCGCCGCGCTGGCCTCGTCGCCACTGGCCCCGCCACTCCCCCCCGCGGCCGGAAACGCCGGCTCCAACCCATACTGCTTGAACCACCACTCGACGTACTCGACGCTCAGTGCATTCCCGCGTGACCCCGGCGCACGCCCCTCCAGCCACGGGTTGGTCAGCGTGACGAGATGCTGGTGATACAACTGCTCGTCAGCACTGAGCGCCCCGAGCATGTCGCTGAGCGTCATCGTCTTGGCTGCATCCGCAGGCACCGCCGTGGCGGCTTGTTCCTTCGACTCCTGCGCGCCGGGCGTCGCGTAGTTCGTCGCCCCGCCTTGGCCCCAGGCCATCCCGCACCCGGCCACCACCGCCACCATCCACGCCGACGCCTGCACGCGCTGAGCCATGCCTAGTCCCTTTCATGCACCGTCCAACCGAACACCTCAGTATTTTTCCTGACATGGCCCCAAGGAGGGCTCGAATCAGAAAGCACGCTGAAGCGACAGCATACCGCCGTCCACGCCCAGATGAGCGCCCATCGGCCCGGGCCATGCCCGCAATATGTGTCCCAATCGTCGCCCATGGCACGGACCTTACTCCACCACGTCTAGAATCCGATCCGCGACGGATGCTCCGTCGTATGACAAGCCGCCCTGGCGTCCGACCGTTCCCCGCACACCACCCTGGCGGGAGGCTGGCACGCCTTAGGCCATTCGTGAGACCTCGCCCATGACCATGACCTCAGCCGCCGCTTCCCCTGCCGCCACCACCAATGGCCTGGCCGGGAAAGCCGCCAGCGTGTTGAACCCCAGCGACACCTTCGCCCCGCGCCACATCGCGCCCAACAGCGCCGAGATCAGCGAGATGCTCGCGCTCGTCGGCTATACAGATATCGAGTCCTTCACCGACGCGCTGGTCCCCGAGGGGATTCGCAATCGCTCGATGATGAACCTCCCGGCCGCGATGACCGAGAGCCAGGCCCTGGCGACGCTCAAGGCCATTGCTTCGCGCAACGTCGTCGCCCGCAGCATGATCGGCATGGGCTACTACGACACCATCACCCCGCCGGTGATCTTGCGCAACATCATCGAGAACCCGGGGTGGTACACGCAGTACACCCCCTATCAGGCGGAGATCGCCCAAGGCCGCCTCGAAGCCTTGCTGAACTTCCAGACGATGGTCACGGACCTGACGGGCATGCCGCTGGCCGGCGCCTCGCTGCTGGATGAGGGCACCGCCGCCGCCGAGGCGATGGCGATGTCCTTCAGCATGGGTGAGCACGCCCGCAACACCTTCCTGATCGCTGATGACTGCCACCCGCAGACCATCGCCGTCGTGCAGACCCGCGCCGAGAGCATGGGCGTCAAGACGCACGTGCTGCCGGTCAGCGCCATCGCCGCCAAGCTCTCGCCCGATGTCTGCGGCATCCTCCTGCAGTACCCCAACACCAGTGGCGTGGTTGACTGCTACAAGAGCCTCTGTGCCGCCGCCAAGGCCGCGGGCGCGACGCCCGTCGTCGCGACGGACCTTCTGGCGCTGACGATGC
This sequence comes from Phycisphaerales bacterium, assembly GCA_025453375.1. Lineage (GTDB taxonomy): Bacteria > Planctomycetota > Phycisphaerae > Phycisphaerales > UBA1924 > JAJTGZ01. The sequence goes on from JALOQT010000125.1 coordinate 4,238, forward strand.
TGACGCCCCCCGGCGAGTGGGGCGCAGAGATCGTCGTCGGCTCGGCGCAGCGTCTGGGCGTGCCGATGGGCTTCGGCGGTCCGCACGCCGCGTTCATCGCCACCCGCACCGAGCACGCCCGCAAGATGCCCGGCCGCCTGATCGGCGTCTCGCGCGATGCCCAGGGCAAGCCCGCCCTGCGCATGGCGATCCAGACGCGCGAGCAGCACATCAAGCGTGACAAGGCCACCAGCAACATCTGCACCGCCCAGGCCCTGCTGGCGATCTGCGCCAGCATGTACGCCGTCTATCACGGCCCCGAGGGCCTGCTGCGGATCGCACGCCGCGTGCACGCCTTCACGCAGGCGATCCGCGCCGGGCTGCGTGGCCTTGGCCATCAGATCAACGACGCCGACTTGGTCTTTGACACGCTCCGCATCAAGCCCGTCGGCCGCACCAGCGCCGACGTGATCAAGGCCGCGGCCAAACTCGGGATCAACCTGCGTGACTTCGGCGATGGCACCATCGGCCTCTCCTGCGATGAGACGACCGATCGCGCCGCTGCCCAGGGTGTGCTGGCGGCCTTCGGCGGCTCGGGC
>JALOQT010000126.1 GCA_025453375.1 Phycisphaerales bacterium
CGAGCCAGGAGCAGATGACCGCCGAGGCATTCGTGCAGTTCCTCGCTGAGAGCGAGGCTCTTTATGCGAAGTATCGCAACCTGGTGGACCAGGGCGTCTCGCGCGAGATGGCGCGGATCGGCCTGCCGGTGAGCCTGTATACCGAGTGGTACTGGAAGATCGACCTGCACAACCTGCTGCACTTCCTGAGCCTGCGGATGGACAGCCACGCGCAGGAGGAGATCCAGGCATTTGCGACGGCGATGCACGACCTGATCGCCCCGATCGTCCCGGTGACGATGGAGGCGTGGCGCGATTACGTCACAGGCGGCAGCAAACTCACCCGCCTGGAGATCGAGGCGCTGCGGGCGGAGATTGCCGAACTCAAAGCCGGGCGGACGGCGGCCTCACCGGCGCAATTGGCCGGTGAGAACAAGCGCGAGCAGGCCGAGTGGGAAGCCAAGCGGACGATGCTGGGGCTGTGAGGTGCAGGTGCGCATCGCGTCAGGGGATGGCGCAACGCATATGACATCGATGTCCCAGGAAGTGCGCACGAAAGTGGACATGCGCCACGATCGCTCAGGAGCCGCGCGGCGAGGATTTTGGACCCTTGGCATGGCTCCGCCTCCGACGCGGCAGACGGGCGTTAAAGGCTGCCGTGGGGGCCAGCCGGAAGTGAGCGACTGCTCACATCACACGAGCACCAAAAAGCAACACGGCCGACGCGAGTCGGCCGTGCTGAAGGGGTTTCAAACTGTCCGAATCAACCGGTCCGTCCGCGCTTAGCGACGGCGACGACCGGCGACCAGGCCGCCGAGGCCGAGCAGGGCGACGGCGCCCGGCGTCGGGATGAGGGTGCCGGTGACGGTGGCCATGTCGAAGCGGGCGGTGCCCGTGCCGGCGTAGTTACCGGTGCCCGAAGGCAGATAGGTCGTGCCGTCGCCGAAGGAGGCCAGAACGCGGAAGCCGAAGTTGGGGTTGTTGTTGACGCCGGCGATGCCGGTGAGGTTGACGCTGCGGCCGTTGAACCAGTCATCGCCAGCGCCAGTGACGTTGGCGATGTCGAAGGCGGAGAACGTGCCCGCAGGGCCGAAGAGGCCAGCGGTGCTGGCCGGCGCGCCGCCAGCGGGGGTGATGCCCGGATTGGCGTTGGCGGCTGAGACGCTCAGGCGGGTCCAGGTCGCGCCCGCATCGATCGTGTAGAAGAAGGCCCAGAAGCGGCTGTTGGAGTTGCTGTGACGCTGATCCCACGAGACGGTGATGTCCTGATAGCCGACGGTGGAGGCGAGGAACTGCACGCCGACGGTCTCGTTGGTGCCGGCGACGACGGTGGGGTAGGTGCTGGTGTTCCAGCCGAAGTCCGTCGCGTCGGTGACGGGGTCGGATGAGCCGCCGCTGGCGTTGCCGCTGGCGAAGGTGGCGGTGGCGCCGCCGACGAGGCTGGCCGTACCCGCGCCGGTGCTCGGGGCGGTGGTGCCAACGGTGCTGTTGAAGTTCCACTGGGTCAGAATGGTCTGAGCGCTCGCGAACGAGGACAGGCCAACAACCAGGCCCGCGAGGGCCACGACAGACAGGGCGCGATTCATAAACTCATCTCCTCCGACCCGCGTGGGCGGGTCTCTCGCTGGCCCCACGGCGCGGAACATCCGGGCGGTGGGACCGATCTCTCCGTACAAAGGAGAGCATTGACGCGCTGCGGTGCGGAGTGAAGGGGGCGGTGCGTTAAGTGATTGCGAAGATGTGGTCGCGGGCGTGAAACTGGGGGAGATGCGGGCAGGTTGAGCACCTGACCTGCACGGGTTTGGCTGATTGGGAGGCGACCCGCGCGGGGTGGGGGGGACGGATGTAGAATGGGGTCTATGCCCAAGAAGACCATTGCGCAGTTGGACGTGTCCGGGAAGCGGATTCTGTGCCGGGTGGATTTCAACGTCCCGATCGAGGACGGCGTGATCAGCGATGATCGGCGTATCCGCGAGGCGGTGCCGACGCTCAAGAGCGTGCTGGATCGCGGCGGGAGCCTCGTGCTGATGAGTCACCTGGGCCGGCCGGAGGGCAAGGGCTTCGAGGCGGAGTTCAGCCTGGCGCCGGTGGCCAAGCGGCTGGGCGAGTTGCTCGGCCGGGCGGTGACGATTCCGAGCCCGCTGGCGACGGATGACGCCTCCGCGGCAGCGTGCGCGGCGCTGAAGCCCGGCGGGGTAATCCTGCTGGAGAACGTGCGCTTCAACAAGGGCGAGAAGAAGGGCGAGGCGGAGTATTGCAAGAAGCTGGGCACCTATGGCCATGCCTACTGCAATGACGCCTTCGGCACGGCTCATCGCGAGGAGGGCAGCATGTTTGGCGTGCCCAAGGCGATGAAGGCGGATGACAAGCCGGCCGTTGCGGGCCTGCTGCTGGAGAAGGAACTGAAGTACCTCGATGCGGCGCTCAAGAACCCGGCGCGGCCGTTTGCCGTGGTGCTGGGCGGGGCGAAGGTGACTGACAAGATCGGCGTGATTGAGAACCTGCTGCCCAAGGCGGATCAGATCTTCATCGGCGGGGCGATGGCGTATCCGTTCCTCAAGGCGCAGGGCAAGGCGATCGGCAGCAGCCGCGCAAGCGAGGAGGATGTGGCAGCGGCGAAGAAGCTGCTGGACCTCGCGGGCAAGGCCAAGTGCGAGCTGTTCCTGCCGGAGGATCACGTCTGCTGCACGGTCTTCAACGAGCACGAGGGTGATCGCAAGGTCTTTGAGCAGCAGATTGGCGAGGGGTATATGGGGCTGGATATTGGGCCCAAGACGCAGGTGAAGTACGCCGTGGCGCTGAAGAAGGCCAAGACGATCGTGTGGAACGGGCCGATGGGCGTGTTTGAGTGGGCGACGTTCCGCGTCGGGACGCAGATGGTCGCGATGGCGATGGTCGATGCGACCAAGGCCGGCGCGACGAGCATCGTCGGCGGTGGCGACAGCGCGGCGGCGGCGGACCTGCTGGGCGTGGCCGAGAAGTTCAGCCACGTCAGCACCGGCGGTGGCGCGAGCCTGGAGATGCTGTCGGGCAAGCCGTTTACGACGGTCGCGCTGCTGGATGAGGCTTGAGGCCTGAGCGGGTTGGAAACCTGCTCCACGCGGATAGTTGGGAAGTTGTCTTGCGCGATCAGCGGCGGCGGCGGGTGGTCAGCAGGCCGAGGGCGGCCAGTGCGCCGGCGGTGGCGGGGGCGGGGACGATGTTGAGGGCCATTTCGAAGCCGCCGATCATGTGCTGATCGGTGCGGAACTGGCTTGTGGCGGCGGAGAAGCCCATGAAGGCGCTGCCGGCGCCATCGAGGATGGAGCCGCCGTTGATGTTGTCGAGGTTGACGATGGTGTCGATGAGTTGCTGGCCTGCAAGCTCGACGCGGATGCGGCCGGGTTCGTAGCGCACGCGGACTTCGCCTCCAACTTGGGAGAGGCCGCCGGGGCCGGCGATCTGGCGGAGCTGCTGGTTGGTGACGGGCACGCTGGCCAGGGCGGGGCTGGTGATGGTGATGCCCGGTGCGCTGCGGGCGACGCGAACGTCCAGCGATTGCACCGCGCCGGTGCGGAGCATGATGACCAGTGCGTTTTGCAGGCCGACGACGCCAAGGCCGCTGGCCGGCGCGCCGGCGGCGAGGGGGGCTTGATTCTGGATGACGAAGGCGAGGCCTTCGCCGGTGGAGCCGGAGTTCTGGCCGGGGACACCGATGCCGTAGTTGAAGCGGACGTCAAAGCCGTTGCGAACGGCGACGCGGTTTTGCATGTAGGCGATGCCGACTTGCTGGGGGTTGTTGCCGGTCAGAAGCAAGCCATCTGGCATGAATGATGTGCTGCCGCCGATGGCCCATTGGCTGGGCACGGGCGGGATGATGCCGGCGAGGGCCGGGAGCGTGAGGGTGCACAATGAGCACGTGGCGACCAGCGCGACAAGTGGACGCATGGCGATCTCCTTCCCCGAAGCAGAAACTCGGACACTTGCAGAAACCTGGCCGCCGCATGACGCTCAACACTGCGCGAGAGGGGCGCGGCGTTGCGCGGTGACGCACCGGCGAATCGACCGTGAGGCGAGAGGTGCCTCGGTGATCTATTCGAGTGTGCAGCCTGTGAGTTTCATCTGGAGGGGTCGGCGTGAGAAAATGCCCTTGCGGGTTGGGCGTGGTGGTGCTCGGCAAGATGGGCAAGGCCGATAAGCGTGATGGGCTGTCGCGCGTGTGGGGCACGTGTGTGGTGCGCGCAGTGGCGAGTGGTGGAGGTGGCGTGGGCGATTACCCGATCAAGGGCCGGACGGATGACCGGGGGGGGCGGGGAATCTATAGTTGCGACCTATGGCTGATCAGCCCCAAGACTCGCGTCCGTCATCGCCTGCTTCGTCGTCTCCCGCTTCGGCCCCGCGGAGTGAGGGGCCGTCGGTGCGTGGGCGGGAGATTCGGACGGGTGCGGGGCTTGAGGAGTCTCGGCTCAATCAGGATTTCATTGATGCGCTGCGGAAGTATGGCACGCCGGTGCTGCTGATCATTTTGATCGTGACGGTCAGTTGGCTGGGCTGGCAGCGTTGGCAGGCGAGCAAGAACGCCAAGCGTGCGACGGCGTTTGTGGACCTTGAGGCGCAGATGCCTCAGCGGGATCCGTCGATGTTTGCCACGCCGCGGGATGTCAGCCCGGATGTGCTGCTGCGGGTGGCGGAGGATCATACTGGCGAGGGGTCGGCGCCGCTGCTTGCGCGGCTCGCGGCGGCGGACCAGTGGCTGGCGTCGGCGGCGCGGGGCGTGCAGCCGGGTGCGGAGCTTGATCCGCTGACCGGCGCGCTGAAGCGGCCGGAAGAC
>JALOQT010000127.1 GCA_025453375.1 Phycisphaerales bacterium
ACATCCGGGTAAGGAGTGTTCGCAATGGTTCAAGCTTCCATGACGGCTATCGGTGCGCTCGCAGTGATTACGCTGGCGGGGGCGGCTTCGGCGCAGGTGCGGGTCCGGGCGGTGCACGCTTCGCCTGATGCGCCGACGGTCAACGTGATTGGCTCGGGTGGCGTGCTCGGGGCGGGGACCAATGTGTTCCCGAATCTGAGCTTCCGCTCGGCGACGGCGTATGCCGCGTTGCCCGATGGGCTGTACAACGTGGGCGTGGCGCCGGCCCCGAGCGTGACGACGATCTACTCGGAGAACTTCACGCTGACTGGCCCGGCGGATGTCACGGTCGTGGCTCGTGGCCTGCTGGGGAACAACTCGTTTGACCTGCTGCCGTTCGTCGATGACAACACCGTCACGCCCGGGCAGGCCCGGATCCGGTTCATCCACGCTTCGCCCAATGCGCCGACGGTGAATATCAACGTCGCTGGCAGCAGCAGCAACATCTTCAGCGGCGTCTCATTCGGCGAAAGCGGCGGATACATCACCGTGCCGGCCGGGTCGTATGACCTGGAGGTGCGTCTGGCGGCCAACAACGGGCTGGCACTGTCGGCGACGGTGAACGTCCTGCCTGGCTCGGTCAGCACCATCTTTGCGATGGGCCTGGTCGGCGGCTCGGGCGCGCAGGCGCTGGCGGCGGTGCCGATCGTCGATGTGATCCCGACGCCGGGCGCGACGGCCCTGCTTGGGCTGGCGGGCCTGATGGTGGCGCGTCGTCGTCGCTGAGCGGGCTGAGGTGACGAAGTTCATAGATCGTGGGCGGCTGCCTGCCCCTCTTCCGTCTTGCGGAGGGTGCAGCCCTTCCTGCCCCTTCGCTCCCCGCGCTGGTGGAAACACCCGCGCGGGGGCTTTGTATTGGCCCGCAGGATACCATCGGCCCTATGCGCGTACTGGTCACCGGTCAGATCGGGATGGACAAGAAGCCCTACTTGCAGGAGGTTGTCGACTTTGCCGGCAAGCAGGGTGAGCAGATCGATGTCTACCACATCGGCGACATGATGTATGCCGAGGCTCGGGATGTGCGGCCCGGGACGATCCTGAACCTGCCGATCAGCCGGCTGGACTCGCTTCGGCGGGCGGCGTTCAAGGACGTCATCGCCCAGAGCAAGGACCAGAAGAACGTGATCGTCAATACGCACGCGACGTTTCGCTGGCGTCACGGGCTGTTCGCGGCGTTTGACTGGGATCAGATCGTCGCCTTCAAGCCGGACATCTGCGTGTGCCTGGTGGACAACATCGAAGTGGTGCACCATCGCGTGCACAAGGACTATGACATCGATGCGACGCTGAAGGACTGCATGGTCTGGCGCGAGGAGGAGATTCTCGCGACGGAGCTGCTGAGCAAGTCGATCCCCGGGTGCCAGTTCTACATCCTCAGCCGCGGGCGGCATGTCACGACGGCGCAGACGCTGTTCCGGCTGACGTGCAGGCCGCAGATGCGGAAGGTGTACCCGAGCTTCCCGATGAGCCACGTGGTGGACATGCCCGATGTGCTGGCGGAGATCGACGCGTTCCGGGCGAAGCTGGCGGAGCACTTCGTGGCGTTTGACCCGGGGGATGTCGATGAGAAACTCCTGCTGGAGCGGGCGATCGTCGCAGCGCGGGAGGGCAAGGAGTTCCTCGATGTGACGCCGCACAGCTTTGGTGGCAGCACGACGGCTGCCGAGAAGATCCGCGTGCGGGTGCGCGAGGTGCTGGACATCGCGGGGGACATCGACGGGCAGATTTACATGCGGGACTTCAAGTTGATTGACCAGAGCGACATGATCGTCAGCCTGGTGCCGGAACTGCCGGGGCGCGACGGCAAGGACATCCCCGGGCTGTCCAGCGGCGTCGAACGCGAACTGCAGCACGCGTGGGAACACACCAAAGAGGTGTACGTCGTGTGGAAGCCCAAGAAGCACCCCAGCCCGTTCATCACCGAGACGGCGACGAAGGTGTTCAAGAGCGTCGAGGAGAGCCTGGCGTTCTTCGAGGGCAAGGGGATGTTCCCGGCGAAGAACCTGTTTGGGCACTGAAGCGGGCGTGGGCGTCAAACGTCGAGCGTTGGAGAGATGCACCCTCATCCGCCTTTGACCCGCTGGACGCGGGTCTTGGCAACCTCTCCCGCGTGGCGGCAGAAGGGGCGCGGGACTGGGTGTCCGACGCGGGCGTCTGAACCGCGCGTGGTTATGAGGTAAAGCGAGGAGCCATGACGTGCTGTGCGTCGTGCTGGTGTTGACCGGCGGGGGTCGTGATGCAGCAGGAGAAGCCGGGCTTGAGGCTTGCGGCGCCCCAGCGGCCGTCGGGGGCCAGGGCAATGAGGGCGACTTGGTGTTGCGGCATGATCGCGTAGCTGCTGATGATGCGGTCGAGCACGGCAAGGCAGGCTTCGAGCGGTGTGCGGCCGGCGCGCATCAGTTCGACGGCGAGGAATGAGCCGCAGACGCCCATGATCAGTTCGCCGTTTCCCGTCGCGGCGGCGGCGCCGGCGGTCTGATCGACGTAGAGGCCGTGACCGATGATCGGCGAGTCGCCCACGCGCCCGGGGACTTTGAAACCCAGGCCGCTGGTGGTGACGCAGCCGCTAAGCACACCGGTGTGATCGATGCCCAGCAGGCAGACGGTGTCGTGGTTGCCCTCACGCGCGCCGGGGGCGTGGCGAAACTTGTCAGAAGGCGTGGCCCGCGCGTCGCGGTATCGCTCTTCGACGTTCATCGGCGGCAGCACGCCTTCGCGCTGGCCGGCTTCGGAGGGGTCATGCGTTGTCCGCCATGCTTCCCACGCGGCGCGGGCCTCGGGGGTGAGCAGATGCGTCGGGTGCGGGGTGAAGCCCTGGCGCTGGGCGAAGGCCTCGGCGCCGTCGCCGGCGAGCAGGACGTGGATGGTCTTGTCCATCACGGCGCGGGCGAGGCGGGCGGCGCCGGCGTAATGACGGAGGTAGCAGACGCCGCCGCAACGGTCGGGGGCTTGCATGACGCAGGCATCGAGGCTGACGTGGCCGGAGGCATCGGGAAACCCGCCGACGCCGACGGAATCGACGGTCGGGTCGTCCTCGACAGCCGTCGCGCCGGCGACGACGGCATCGAGTGACGAGCCGCCGGAAGCGAGGATCGGCCACGCGGCGGCGTTGGCGACGGGGCCGAAACTCCAGGTGGAGATGACGATGGGCGCGACGCGGCGGGCGGTGGTGTGAGCGGAGGTGGCCATGCGCGAGCGTAGTGGGGGCCGAGCGGGGCGACTGGATACGCTCGTGCATGCAACTGCAGATGCGCATCGTGGCGACGGTGTTGGCCGGGGTGGTGGCAGACTGTTGTGGGGTCTCGGCATGGGAGGGAGCCGCCAGCGCGCGGCAGCCATGGGGCCCGAACGGGCTGGGGGTCAGCGTCCTTGAGGAGTCGAAGCCCAAACTCCCGGCGGGCGTGCTGGCGACGCTGGTGCAGATGCGTGAGGCCATCATCGCAAGGGATAAAGAGGCGTATATGCGGCTGGTCGTGCCGGGCGATGGGCCGATGGGTGATCCGATCTTCCGGACCGAGCAGTCACGATGGTGCGATGACTGGGTGAAGACGCCGGTGGGGGCGATCTCGATTGAAGGAACGGCTGCCAACCCACCAGTGGGCGCGGGGGCGACCGCACGCGATGATGGGTTGGAACGCGTGTATGCGGACTTGAAGTGGATCTGGCGTTATCCAGCCAGCGAGCAGCAACGCACGCGACCGTTGGGAACACAATCGCTGGTTCGCCCCAAGTCGGTGCAGTTCGTCGGCCTATTCGTCCGCCCGCGCGGCGGGGATGATGCGGCGTGGCGGTATGGCGGGGAGGTGTGGGTGACGGTGGAGAAGCCGCCGGCGCCGCAGATCGGCTTTGCCGGTGGGCGGGTGAAGTTTGAGCCGAAGTTTGGGGCGGACAACGAGGATGCCCAGGGCGATGAGGCGGTGCTGGCGAAGGTGGCCAGCATCGCCGGCGCGGCGCTGCCGGAGGTGCGGCGGGAGGTCGATGCGTTCTTCGGCGTGAAGCTGACGTGCGTGCAGGAGATCAAGTTCTATCGCAGCATGAAGCACCTGCAGCACTCGATCTGGCTGAGCTACGCCGACCCGCTGGGCGGATGGAATGAGCCTGGCGAGTCGATCAAACTGATGGCCACCGGCGCGCGGCCGCAGCGGATCAAGCAGTTGCTGGCCCATGAATACGCCCATGTGGTGACCTTCACGCTGGGGCCCAAGGCGACTGACGCGCCGTGGTGGATGCTCGAAGGCGTGGCGGAGCTGGCCAGCGCGCCGTATCGGCCCGAGGCCAAGCCGCGGCGGGATCGACAAGTCGGCGCGTGGGCGCGGCAGGATAACCTCGCCGAGTGGGAGCATCTCGCGGCGTTCCCCCTCAAGCCGGAACACGCCAAGTACATGACGCACGTCTACGTCCAGGGCGAGCACATGATGGCGTGGCTGACGACGCGATTTGGCGAAGCGGCACGGACGAAGTTCGTCCGGGCGTTGTGCAACGGTGCCTCGCTCGATGAGGCGTCCCGAGCGGTCTTCGACAGCCCATGGCTAGCGCTGGATGTGGCGTGGCGGCAGGATGTGATGCTGCTTGGCCGTGATGGGGCGATGCCGATGGATGATGTTGATGAGCCGTGAGGCCCTATGAAAAAACGCCCTGCCGGACGGCAGGGCGTTTGAACAAAAGCACGGATGTGAAGCGAAGCGTGGTTTAGCGCTTGCTGAACTGGAAGCGACGGCGTGCACCAGCCTGGCCGTACTTCTTGGCGTCCATCTGCGGGTCGTAGCCCTTCAGTGCACGGGCGAGGCCCTGGACGATGGCGCCGGCCTGGCCCATGAAGCCACCACCATTGACGCGGACGATCACGTCCATCTTGCCCATGGCGCCGGTGGCGCGGAGGGGGGCGTAGATGTTGGCGCGGTCGCGGTCCTCGGCGAAGTACTGATCGATGGTTTTGGTCTTGTCACCATCGAGGGCGATCATGACCTTGGCATCACCCTTGGCCGGGCGGATGCGGACGCGGGCGACGGCGCGCTTGCGGCGGCCGGTGCCCCACCACCAGCCACCCTTGGGCGCCTTGGGGGCGGCGACGGGGCGGGTGCTGGTCGTCTCGGCGGGTGCCGGGGCGACGGGGATGTCCAGGCCGCCCTTGCTGGCGGTGGACTCGGCCTTGGGGGCGCGGGTGCGCGTGGGCTTGGCTTCGGTCTTCGTATCGGTCTTAGTTTCTGGCATGGGTGTTCTCGTGATGGGTTCGCGGGCGAGTGTGTCGCGGTCGCGGGATGGTGATGGACGGTGCACGCGAGGCCGGGCCGGGAGGGGCTTGGCCTCGGCAGGACGTTAGACCTTCATCGACACGGGCTTCTTGTCGGCGAAGGTGTGCTCGGCGCCGGAGA
>JALOQT010000128.1 GCA_025453375.1 Phycisphaerales bacterium
ATGGTCTGCCGCAGCACGACGGTCAAGGCGCCGAGGAGCGTCTCGAGCAGCCCCCCGGGCCCCTACCCGAGCAGCCCCACGAGCCGCCCCGAGCGCAACGCGGCACCCCCGTCTCGCCCGATGCTCGTGCCCTCCCGCCCATTCTCGCCGCCATGGCCGAGCAGTTTGCCAAGACGCTCATCGTCGATCGTCGCCGGTTTAAGAGTCGCCTCGGCCAGCTCGCCAGCAAGCCGCGCGATGATGCCGGGCTCGAGACCCTCAAAGCCGAGGTCGCCAAGAGCATGCACAAGGTCGACGCCCGCCGCCGCAGCGTGCCGCGACCAGCCTGGGAGCGCGGCACCGCGCTGGATCTGCCCGTCCTGGCCCGGCGCGAAGAAATCGCTTCGGTCATCGCCAAGCATCAAGTCTGCGTCATCTGCGGCGAGACTGGCTCAGGCAAAACCACGCAACTTCCGCAGATTTGCCTCAGCCTCGGCCGAGGCGTGCATGGCACCATCGGCCACACCCAGCCGCGACGCCTGGCCGCACGCAGCGTTGCCCAGCGCATCGCCGACGAACTCGATACCAGCCTCGGCCCGCATGGCATCGTCGGCTACAAAGTCCGCTTCGGCGATGAGACGAGTGATCGAACACTCGTCAAACTCATGACCGACGGCATCCTCCTGGCCGAAATCCAAAGTGATCGCGACCTGCTCGCCTACGACACCATCATCATCGACGAGGCCCACGAGCGCTCGCTGAATATCGACTTTCTCCTGGGCTACCTGCGTCAACTGCTTCCACGCCGGCCAGATCTGAAAGTCATCGTCACCAGCGCGACGATCGACCCGCAACGCCTCAGCGCCCACTTCGGCGGGCCGGAGGTCTGCCCAGTGGTCGAAGTCAGCGGGCGGACGTATCCCGTCGAGATTCGCTACAAGCAGGTCCAGGATGTCGACGACGACTTCGAGGAGAGCGAAGAGCACGCCATCCTCGACGCGATGACGGAACTCTCCCGCCCCGGCATGGTCCGTGGCGACATCCTCGTCTTCCTCCCGGGCGAGCGCGAAATCCGCCTCGAAGCCGAGCACCTCCGCAAGCACACGAAGCCCGGCGAGTTTGAAATCCTTCCGCTGTTCTCGCGCCTCAGCGCCGCCGACCAGCAGAAGATCTTCGCCCCGCATGGCACACGCCGCATCGTGCTGGCGACCAACGTCGCCGAAACATCGCTGACGGTGCCGGGCATCAAGTACGTCATCGACTCGGGCCTCGCCCGCATCAGTCGCTACAGCCACCGGACGAAAGTCCAGCGTCTGCCGATCGAATCGATCAGCCAGGCCAGTGCCAATCAGCGTGCCGGTCGCTGCGGCCGCGTCAGCGAAGGCGTCTGCATCCGCCTCTACACCAAGGATGACTTCGACCAGCGTCCAGCCTTCACCGATCCGGAAATCCTGCGGACCAACCTCGCCAGCGTCATCCTGCAGATGAAGTCACTGCGGCTCGGCCCGATCGAGGAGTTCCCGTTCGTCGAACCGCCCGACGCACGCATGATCCGCGATGGCTACGACACGCTCATCGAGCTTGGCGCCATCGACGAAGCCGGCGAACTGACGCCCATCGGCAAGCGCCTCGCCCGCCTGCCGATCGACGTGCGCCTCGGCCGCATGTTGCTCGCCGCCGAAGAAGAAGGTGCCCTCGATGACGTCATCGTCATCGCCGCGGTCCTCAGCAGTCAGGACCCGCGCGACCGCCCGATGGAGAAAGCCGGCGCGGCAGACCTCGCACACTCCATCTTCAAGGCCGAAGGCAGCGACTTCCTCGGCTTCGTCGCCATGTGGGACGCCTACCAGAAAGCCCGCGACGAACTCAGTCACGGCAAGCTCCGCACCTGGTGCCGCGAACGCTTCCTCAACTTCAACCGCATGCGCGAGTGGGAAGAAATGGTCCGCCAGCTCCGCGGCGTGTGCGAGGAACTCAAGCTCGACTTCGACCGCCCCATCCGCCGCGCCGAGGAACACGCGCCCAAGACCGGCAAACTCCCCGTCAGCGCCGCACAGGCCAGCAGCGACGCCATCCACCGCGCGCTGCTCGCCGGCCTGCTCTCCAACGTGCTCTACAAGGACCCCAGCAATCAGCAGGGCGAACTGCAGGGCGCCCGCGGCAACCGCGCCTTCATCTTCCCCGGCTCGGCCCTCTTCAAGAAAAACGCCCAGTGGCTGATGGCCGCCGAAATCGTCGCCACCACCAAGCTCTACGCCCGCACCTGCGGCAAGATCGAGCCGCAATGGTTGGAGAAGGTCGGCGCCCATGCGCTCAAGAAGAGCCACACCGATGTTCACTTTGTTGCCGAAACAGGCCAGGTCTGCGCGTGGGAGCGCGTGACGATGTTCGGCCTGGTGATCGTGCCGCGCCGGCGCGTGCCCTACGGCCCGATCAACATGGGCGAAGCCCGCGAGGTCTTCATCCACGATGGCCTGGTCGACGGCCAGTTCCGCACAAATCTGCCCTTTGCCGAGCACAACGCGCTGGTGATCGACGAAGCCCGCGCCCTGGAGGCCAAGCTCCGCCGCACCGACATCTGGGCCGAGATCGACGCGCGATACGAGTACTTCGACAAGCACATCCCGCCGGACGTCTGGAACAAGAGCACCTTCGAGCATTGGTATCGCCAGGCCGTCAAACTGCAGCCCGATCTGCTGTGCATGAAGATCAGCGACGTGCTTCGCGAAGGCGTCGATGATCCCGATCACACGCAGTTCCCCGCCGAGTTTCGCCTGCCCAGCGGCAGCGCCAGCATCGACTACGTCCTTGACCCGGGCAAGGAGCACGACGGCCTGACGCTCAACGTCCCCGTCGAGAGCCTCGCGCAGCTCGATGCCGAGAAACTCGAATGGCTCGTCCCGGGCATGCTGGAGGAGAAAGTCCACGCGATGCTGAAGACCCTGCCCAAGCAGTATCGCACCCAGTTCGTCGGTACCAAGTCCGCCGTCAGCAACGCCCACGCCGACGAAGGCTCCACCACCGGCGGCCTGGCGACCCTCGCCTATGAGTGTGCGGGCGTCATGGTCTTCGCCAAGGGCTCGATCAACAAAGCCCTCTCCGAAGCCGTCGAAGTCCTCCGCCACGTGCACGTGCCCGATGACGCGTGGCAGCTCTCCGCCCTGCCGACGCACCTGCGGATGAACATCCGCGTGATCGACGAATCCGCCGCCAATGAGGACAACCGCAAGCTCGGCGAAGGGCGCGATGTCGAGGAACTCAAGAAGCGATTCGCCAGCCGCGCCCGCCGCGCACTGGCCGGCATGGCCCGTCAGGAGTTCGGCAAAGAAGGCATCACAACCTGGGACTTCGGCGAGCTGCCCGAGAAGTACGAAACCACTCGCGCCGGCTCGGTGGTCATCGGCTATCCCACGCTCGTGGACATGGGCGAGTCCGTCACCCTCACCCTCGCCGAGACCGCCGCCCAGGCCCTCCGCCAGATGCGTCGCGGCGTCATCCGCCTGCTCGTCCTGCAATGCAAGGACGAACTGGCCCACCGCATCCGCGCCCTGTCCATCGCCGATGAAATGTTCCGCTTCTACGGCCCGCTGGGCGACGCCAAGGACCTCAAGGCCGACGTGATGGACCTCATCGTCGAGAAGACCTTCCTGCACAATCAACCCGCCATCCGCAGCAAGGACGAGTTTGACGCGCGTCTCATGGCCCAGTGGGGCCGCCTCGGCCAGCACACCAAAGAAGTCGCCGAACTCGTCCACCGCGTCCTGGCCGCGCGACACAAAGTCGCCCATCGCCTCGGCACCGGCACGCCCCGCACCTGGGAATTGAGCGTGACGGATCTGCGCGAGCAGGCGGCATACCTCCTCCCGCCGGGCGTCTTCAAGCACCTGCCCCTCGAGCGCCTCGTGCACTACCCGCGATACGCCGAGGGCATGCACCGCCGCCTCGAAAAGATGCGCGAAGACGGTACCAGCCGCGAAAGCCGCGTCCTCAGCGACGTGCAGACCGCCTGGAAGCGCATGACCGCGTGGATCTCCGCCGCCCACACCGAGGCCAAGAAGCACGCCGAGGAAGACAATCAGCAGCCCAGCCCCTCACCTGCCTCCGGCGGCAAGCCCAAAGCCGCCCTCCCCGGCGCGATCGGCAAGCGGGCCAAAGTCGTCATCGCCTCCGACGCCGCAGCATGGTTCGCCCAGGCCCTGGGTGATGGTCGCGTCCCGCCCGATGTCGAGGCCTATCGCTGGCAAGTCGAGGAATTCCGCGTCAGCGTCTTCGCCCAGGAACTCGGCACCGTCGCCCCCGTCAGCACCAAGCGCCTCGAAGACGCGTGGGCAAAGATCAAGCCGTGACGATTCGCCGCGTGCCGATTACCGAATCGGCGTCGGCCGGCTGCGAATCCCCTCCTGCGCCCGCGCATCAATCGCCGCACTGGCCGCCTGGATCTCCGCCATCGAGGGCGTCTGCGCCAGGCTCAGCGCCCCGCCGCGAGCCTTCAGCCAGCTCTCTACGAGGTTGACCAGCTCCGTGTCCTGAATCTTCGGGAAGTCCGGCAGTTCAACCCCCGCGCGATCCGCCGCCCGCGCCCGAATCAGTTTGTCGACTTCCTCGACGCTCGCCTTCATCACCGTCTCGGTCAGCGCCCGCCGCACATCCGCAGGCTCGCTGCGATCGTCCATGTATTGATTCCACCGGCGCCGGAACTGCCCCATCAGCCGCTCGCGCCGCTGACGCACGTCCATCTCCTTGGCGTACATCCCCATCACGATCACCGTCGGAATGAAGCCCTTCTCCCCCGCCAGC
>JALOQT010000129.1 GCA_025453375.1 Phycisphaerales bacterium
ACCCCCCACCACCGACGATCGACACAACGCACCACGACACACCTCCACGTTGATTGCACTCCACACCGGGCCACCTCTATCGGCAGCCACACCCAGCGCAGTGCAACACCCCGCACCGAATCGCTCAACCGCTCACGGACATTCCTTGCGCCCCAACGCTCACATCTCCGGGCAAGTTAACAACCCGCCCCACGCGGTGCCTTCCTGCCTCCCCCTCCGTCGCTTCGTCGCTCCGTCGCTCCGTCGCTTCCCCCCCTCGCTCACTCCAACACCACCCGCTTCAGCCACAACGCGCACCCAATCACACTCACGCTTGACAGGCTCATCGCCACCGCGGCGTACATCGGCTCCAGATACCCCGCCGCCGCCACCGGGATCAGGATCACGTTGTACGCAAACGCCAGCGCCAGCCCCAGGCGGATGTGCTGCATCATCGCCTTGGCCAGCGAAATCGCCTGCGGAATCTGCCGCAGGTCATTGCTCGTCAGCACGATGTGCCCCGCCTGCCGCGCGATGTCCGTCGCGCGGCCCACCGCGATGCCCACATCCGCTGTCGCCAGCGCCGGCGCGTCGTTGATCCCATCACCCACCATCGCCACCGACTGCGGATCCTCCCCCTTGGCCCCCTGCTGCAATGACTGGATGATCAGCGCCTTGGCCTCAGGCCGCACGCCCGAGCGGAACTCGCTGATACCCGCCTCCAGCGCGATCGCCTCGGCGACGTTGGCATGGTCCCCCGTCACCATCAGCACCCGCATCTTGTGCTCATCGATCAACCGCTTGACGCTCTCGCGCGCGTGCGGCTTGGCCCGGTCAGCAATCGCAAAGATCGCCGCATACCGCTTGCCGATCGTCGCCACCGCCACCGTGCTGCCGGCCGTCAGCATCCGCTTGTAGTCATCCCCCGCCGCTTCGAGGATTCCCGCCGTCGGCATGCCGACGTACACCTCCTGCCCGTCGACATCCGCAATCACGCCCGTCGAGTTGGTCAGGCTGTGAAACCCCGTTGCCTCGCGGGCGCGGATGTTCAGTTCGCGCATCCGCAGCGTGATCGCCTTGCTCACCGGGTGATCGCTCAAGCGCGTCACACCATGGATGTGCTGCAGCGCACTTTGCTGCTCAAACCACTGGCTCGTCCGCAGGTCGGTCACGAACATCTGCCCCGCCGTCAGCGTGCCGGTCTTGTCCAGCACGCAGCAGGTGAGTTTCGCCGTGTTTTCCAGGGCCGTCGGGTCCTTGAAGAGAATCCCCCGCCGCGCCCCGACCGACGACCCGATCATGATCGCCATCGGCACCGCCAGCCCCAGCGCACACGGGCACGCGACGATCAGCACCGCCACCGCCGACTTCACCCCCGTCGGCCAACTGTTCGCCACCACGCCCCAATACAGCAGCGCCAAGACCGCCACCCCCAGCACGATCGGCACAAAAATCCCGCTCACGCGATCCGCCAATCGCTGCAGTTTGCCCTTGCGCGTCTGCGCCTCGTGCACCACCCGTGCAATCCCCGCCAGCACCGTCCGCTGGCCGGACGCCGTCACCTCCAGCGTGATCAGCCCGGACGTGTTGAGCGTCCCGCCCGTCGCCTTGTCCCCAGGCCGCTTGGTCACGGGCACAGACTCACCGGTGAGCATCGATTCGTCCACCGCCGAATCCGTCCCATGCAAACACACGCCATCAGCCGGCAGCCGCTGGCCGGACTTGATCAAAATCCGATCCCCCGCCACCAGCGTCGCCGCCGGCACCTCGATCGTGTCATTCGGCGCTCGCTGCCCGGTGAACTTCGTCGCCACCGGCGGGCTGAGGTCCATCAGGCTCCGCACCGCGCTGGCCGCGTGCGCCCGCGTTCGCAGTTCCATCCACCGCCCCAGCGCCACCAGCGCGAGGATCACCGCCGCCGACTCGAAATACACCCCCGTCGCGTTCATCCGCTGCGGCACCTTGGCCAGCAACACATACAGGCTCCACCCAAACGCCGCCGTCGTCCCCAGGGCAATCAGCACGTCCATATCCAGCGCCCGCCGCGCAACCGCCCGCGCCGCCCCGATCCAGATCGGCACCCCGACAATCAGCATCAGCGCCCCGGTCAGGCCAAGCTGCCACCACGGGCTCCACGGCGCCTTGGGATACACCATCGCGATGACCATCACCGCCGCCGCGATCGGCACCGCGATCGCCATCCGCACCAGCCACCGGCGCTCCAGCGTCATCGGCCGGCGCGCCGCCCCCTTGCCGGGGCCCTCAACACTTTCATCACCGCCTTTGGCAATCGGCGCGCCCGACTCGGCCATCGCCACCGCCTTGGCCGCCGCCGCCGTCGCCTCGGCATCCCCCCGCAACGTCTCCCCACCCACGCCCGACCCCATCGCGCCTATCGCCCCGGCCCCCCCGCCAGCGCCCCCACCCACGCCCCCGGGCAACTCACACTCATACCCCGCCCGCCGGATCGCCGCGATCACCTCGCCGATGTCCGTCGTCGGCAACGCGACGATCGTCGCCGTCTCCGTCGCCAGGCTCATCGCCACCTGCTGCACCCCCGCCACGGCTTTGGCCGCCTTCTCCACCGCCGACGTACACGCCGCGCAGTGCATCCCCCGCACATCCACAATCGTCTTCACCACCGACGCCTGTTTCACCACGGGTTGAGCCATGGCGGATTGTTAGGCCCTCCCGATCCACGTGCCGCCCGATTCCATCCGTCCCGCGTAGGGCGAGATTCCATCCTGTCCAAACCCCCTTCCAGCCCCCCGGTGACACTTGTCCCGTGACGCCTGAAGCCTGAAGCCTTCCCCGCACCCCCTCCCCACCCTCAAACCGGGTGGCGTTCGGGTCCACATTCCACGCAAGTCCATCACCCGAACCTTGAAACCCGCCCCGCATTTTCTGGTATGCTCAGCGGGTGCCCGACGACTGGAACGAAGACATCATGGTCTGCGAACTCTCCGACGAGCCAGCCCTCGGCGAGGAGTTGGCCGCCGTCATCGATCGCGCCGAGGCGAGCACCCCCGCCTCCCCCGCCGACGCGTCCCGCGCCGTCAAGCACACGGTGCTGAACTTCAGCGCCGTCCGCTACATCAGTTCCAGCCACCTCGCCCAGCTCATCCGACTCCGCCGTGCCCTCAGCAACTGCGGCAAGGAACTCGTCCTCTGCGCGCTCAGTGACAACCTCTGGTCGGTCATCCTCATGAGCGGCCTGGACCGCATCTTCCGCTTCGCCCCAGACCCCCTGACCGCCCTGGCCACCCTCCAACTCGAACTCTCCCCCGAGAGCAACGACGAAAGCTGACCGCCACCCGTGGTGGGCCAGCACTGCAGTTGGCCAGAGCCGCAGTTGAGTGCAGCAGCAGTCCCTGCTGCGCATCCTTCTCCAAACGACAGCACCCCGCCGCACAATCGCGACGGGGTGCTGGTTGAATCTCACTCACTCACATTCACGCACTCAAGCCCGGCGGCGGCGACCCGCCACGAGCCCGCCCAGGCCCAGCAGCGCCGCCGCGCCCGGCGTCGGCACCGTCGTGATGTCCATCGACCAGTCCACCACCGAGCCGACGTCAGTCACACCCAGGTCGCGGATCGTCAGCGTCCACGTGCCGTTGACATCCAGCCCGTTGAACACGCTGTAGCCCAGGCCCGAAGCGCCCGGCGCCACCACCGTCGGGGTCACCGCCGACAGGATGTTGTACGACCCCGGTGCATAGAAGCCGGTGGCCGGCGCCGGCAGAAGGTTGGCGCCGCCGGACTGCACGAACGTGTAGGTCGCCGTACCTGGAGTACTGCCGCTTGACGAACCGAAGTTCGTGCCCGTCCCGAAGGTCGTCGCCGACGTCACACCCGGGCGCACGACGATGTCCGCCACCGCGCCGCTCGGGCTGGTCAGGGTCATCACCAGGTCACCCGCCCAGCTGTGGCCCATCGTGATCGTCAGCGAGTTGAAGCTGCTGATCGTCGGGTTGGCCGCATTGCTGGCCAGCAGCGTGAACGTCGAAACGCCCGCACCCGCGACAGAGTTCGATGTCGTCGCATCGGCGATGTTGCCACCCGTGCCGCCGGTGTAGACATCAGCCTGGGCCATCCCAGCGAGCGCGGCGACAGCCAAAACAGTCGTTGCAAACTTCTTCATTCTCGTTCCTCCTTCTTCCTCTTCGCATACCAGTGAAGAAACATTCTCCACCAGGGCCCGCCAATGCACAGATGCGGCATCACACTCCCAAAAGAGTGATCACTGACCCAAACTGTGAACTGGACGCGCCTCTCTCCGTCGCGTGCCGCGCCATGAAACGCGCCACGTGTCGGTCCTTCAACCACACCTTAACACTCAAGTTCACCGCTTGCAACAAAAATCGTGAACACAGCATTCGGTTGTCATCAAGTTATCGGACGCTTACCGCGCGATTGGCTGTCCACCCCTCGCACCCTTCCCACCTTCACGCCACGGCCACGGCTCGGCGCTCGACGCGCACGCGCCCCGCTCACTCCCGCCCGCCCCGCGCCTGCTCGATGATCAGCATGTGTTTGACTAGCGCCTGCGCCCCCGCGCTCCCCGCCGCCAGCCACCCAGGCCATCCATCGCGCCATGCCTGCTTGATGACCAGTTGCTTGAGCATCGCCGCCGGCGGGCTGGTCAGCAGTCGCCAATATGACCCGCGCTGCCCCTGCGCCACCACCCCCGCCGCCCCCAGCCGCCCATAGCCCACCTGCTTGCGCAGTTGCTCCTCAAAGGAGACAAACGAATCGTGTCGCATGTCCCCCTTCAGCCGCTCGGCTCGATACCCC
>JALOQT010000130.1 GCA_025453375.1 Phycisphaerales bacterium
CTGTTCTTATCCGCGCACGCCCCCCCACCGCCCAGCACGATCCTGACTTCTCCCGATTCTGCCACAACACCCTCGCCCACCCGCCAATCACCGAGTATGGTCAATCCATGAACGCACACCCCCGCACGCTCATCTCCACCCTCGCCCTCGCCGCCGCCACCCTCCCCGCCGCGGCCCAGCCCACGCGCCTCTACAGCAATGGTGAGTTCATCACCCAGCAGGGCGATGGCTTCGAAGGTGCGGATGTCAGCCGCGCCCAGACGAGCGTCATCTCCTTCAGTATCAGCAACACCAGCGGCAGCACCGGCCTGCCCACTCGCGTCGTCGATGACTTCGTCGTCCCCGCTGGCGAGCGCTGGCGCCTCACGCGCCTCCGCTTCTTCTCCACCCAGAGCCAGACCTCCGCCACCCTCAGCACCGACTTCCTGTACAGCGCCGCCGTCGCCCGCCTCACCCTCGGTGACCCGCGCGACCCCGACGGCAACTGGTCCATCATCGGCGGCAACTTCACCACCAACCGCCTTCTCCCCACCAGCGCCTTCATCAACGCCTTCCGACTCTCCGCCAGCGAGAACGTCCTCGGCCGCTCACGCCCGATCTTCGGCGTCGACACCAACCTCGCCGACCTCCCCGTCATCGACGGCGGCACCTCCGGCCAGACCTTCTGGATCGAATATGGCGCCGCCGGCGACCCCGCCCGCACCAGCCTCGCCAGCACCTTCCCCCTCACACCCCTCCCCGTCGAACGCAACGGCAGCCAGTTCTTCAGCGGCGCCTATCAGACCCTCCCCAACCAGCTCCTCGAAGCACCCTTCGAAATCTGGGGCATCAAGGGCTGCACACTCAGCGACGTCGCCGGCCCCAACCAATCCCTCGGCCTCGACGGCACCCTGACGGCCGACGACATCATCGTCTTCCTCGGCTGGTACTTCGCCAATGACACCCGCGCCGATGTCGCCGGCGCGAACCAGTCCACCACCCCCGACGCACAGTTCACCGCCGACGACATCATCGTCTTCCTCGGCCGGTACTTCCAGGGCTGCTAAGCACATCGACAGCCAGGGTCAGCGACGAAGCCCAGTAGGGGCGACGAAGCGACGAAGCGACGAAGCGACGAAGCGACGAAGCGACGAAGCGACGAAGCGACAGAATGCTACCGGCCCGGCCTCTCACCGCACATGCGGATCAACAAGGCGTTCCGCATCCATCGCCATGTAGCCATGTAGCCATATAACCGTGTAGCCATGTAGCCATGTAGCCATGTAGCCATCTGGCCATGGAGCCATCTGGCCATGGAGCTCCGCAGCCTCCCGCTCACACGATCCGGTCATCCTTCGCAATCCCCAGCGCCGGCCGCACGTCCAACTGCACCATCACCCCGCCCACCTTGGCCGCCTGCACCCTCTGCGCCTCATCCGCATCGACATAATCACTGTGGCACGAGGCCTTGCTCTCCGTCGACGCACCGACCGCCTTCTTCGTCTTGCTCGCCAGTTTGTGAATCTCATCCGGCGACAGCACGCCACGCTTGGCCAGGATCTCCTGCTGCTCAGCCGTAAGCGCGGCAGACTTCACCGGCGCACCGGCCTTGCCCCCCGCACCGATCCGCTCAAACCCGTCGGCCTTCCCGCTGGCAAACTCCTGAATCTCCTTGCTGATCCGCACGCTGCACCAGTCATGCCCGCACATGGCGCAGAAGTCCGTGTCGACATCCAGGTCCTCATCGTGATACGCCCGCGCCGTGTCCGGGTCGAAGCTCAGTTCAAAGTGCTTCTCCCAGTTCAACGCCGCCCGCGCCTTGGTCAATTCGTCATCGCGATCGCGCGACTGCGGAATCCCCAGCGCCACATCCGCCGCGTGCGCCGCGATCTTGTACGCAATGCACCCCTGCTTGACGTCATCCTTCTTCGGCAGCCCCACGTGCTCCTTCGGCGTCACATAGCACAGCATCGCCGCACCGTGATACGCCATCGCCGTCGCACCGATGCACGAGGTGATGTGGTCGTACCCCGGGAACATGTCTGTCACCAGCGGCCCCAGCACATAAAACGGCGCACCGTGGCACATCGCCCGCTGCAGCGTCCCGTTGTACTCAATCTGATCACACGGCACGTGCCCCGGCCCCTCGATCATCACCTGCACGCCCCGCCGCCACGCCCGCTCGGTCAGCTCACCCAGCGTCTCCAGCTCCGACAACTGCGCCATGTCGGTCGCATCGGCCAGCCCCCCCGGCCGCAGCCCGTCACCGATCGAAAACGTCACGTCATACTGCCGGAGGATGTCGCAGATCTCCTCCCACCGCCTATACATGATGTTTTCCTGGTTGTGCACCAGCATCCACTTGGCCAGGAGTGACCCGCCACGAGACACAATCCCGATCAGCCGGTTCTTGACATACTTCAAGTGCCCCTTGCGCACCCCCGCATGGATCGTGAAATAGTCCACGCCCTGCTTGGCCTGATGATGCAGCGTCGCCTCGATCGTCGCCCAGTCCAGCTGCTCGATCTTCTTGCCGATGATCATCGAATAAATCGGCACCGTTCCGATCGGCACGCACGCGTTGCTGGTGATCGCCGCCCGCGTCGCATCCAGGTCCCCACCCGTCGACAGGTCCATGACCGTGTCCGCCCCCCACTTCTCCGCCCACTTGAGCTTCTCAACCTCCTCGTGCGTCCCGCTCGAAACCGGGCTCGCGCCCATGTTCGCGTTCACCTTCGTCTTGCTCGCCCGCCCGATGCACATCGGATCCAGCTCATGCGCCAGGTGATTGACATTCGCCGGGATCACCATCCGCCCCGCCGCCACCTCATCGCGCACCATCGCCGCGCTCAGGTGCGGCTCGCGCTGCGCCACCCGCTGCATCTGCGGCGTGATGATCCCCAGCCGCGCATGCTCCAGCTGCGTCATCGGCCGAAAACCCTTCGGATACACCACCCGCAGCCGCCGCGCCTCACCACGGCTCGGCTTGGCCGAGTTGAACTCCACATACATCATCGTCTCGCCCATGCACGTCGCACACCCCGCCTCAGCCTTGAAGACACCCTTCATGTGCGGCCGCACCAGTTCGTGCACACTCTCAACCTGACCCACCCAGTCCTTCGACACACACCCCGCCACATACGGCACAAATGACTTCGGCGACACAAAGCACGAAGCCTCCGTCGCCGTCCCGCCACCCACGCCAAACGTCGGCGTCCACCGATGCTCCGCCGGATGACGCGGCGCCGCGCCAAACGCCGCATCCGCCCCATCCAGCGTCACCGCCCCCAGGTCCACCACGCTCCACCCCTCAGGCAAAAAGTCCCACGCCGTCTTCCCGCTCACCCCAGGCATCCCGGGAGTATCAGGGCTGCTGAACATCCGCGGCCCGCCGATGTCCGGCGCGTGCGCAAACGAACCCGGCGTCGTCGCCGTCGCCTCAGACCCGGGGTTCATCGCCCCATGCAGCGGCAACGGAAACGATCCCAGCGAAGGCGAACCACCACGCAGCGAGCCAGTCTGAAAAGTCGTCATAACGCTTCCCTCCGCCGGTACAAGCCGGATCAGGTTCAACGGGTGCATCTCAGCGGCCAGGACACACTCTCGAACACCGAGAAAGGCGGCCGCGCCCCGAGCTTTGTCAACACAACTTTAGGACGCCCAACCGTCGAACGCCCGCGCGGGCCAATTCGAGAGTCACGCCCGTCCCCCACCGTCCACACCCCCATGGCCACCCTGTGGGTTCTTCCGACCCGTCCGAAGCTTGTTGCCCGTCTCGCGCCGCACCCGCGCCGCCAGCGCCCCGCCATGCTCGGCCAGAAACGCCCGAACCGCCGCGGCATCGCGCGACACCAATTCACGCAGCGCCCACGACAACGCCTTGACCACCATGTCCTCCCGGTCCGCCACCAGCATCTCGCAGATCATCAGCGTCCGGCCCGCCTCACCCTTGGCCGCCGTCGCCCCGCGCGCACGCAAGTTCAGCGGCACCGTGCTCACCAGCGCCGCCCGACGCACCCACACACGCTCATCCCGCGCCCACCTTCGCAGCACCACATCCTTCAAGACCCCCTCGCGCCACGCCACCCCCGACACGAAGCACCCAAACCCATCGACGCTCCGCCAGTCATGCAGCCCCGAGAGCATGCCCTCGACCTCGCGGGCCTTCAGTGCCATCACCGCCGCGGGCGATGCGCGAAACACCTCATACGCCACATGCTGCTGACGCTCAACAATCGCCAGCGCCGCTTCTGCCAACGCCCGCGGCTCTCCCCGGTGCGACCGCACAATCCCCCGCGCCGCCGCACGCTCCTGGCCAACTCGTCCCATCAGCGACCTCCCTGCTGGCATCTGGCATCTAGCTCCTCGCACCCTCCGCCACGCACCACTCCGTCACGCTCGACTGCGGCAGCCCCGTCACACCCAACTGCCTCAGCATGTTCATCGCCTGCGCACGATGATGCACCCCATGCGTGCACACATGCATCAGGATCACCGCACGCGTCAGCACCACCTTCACCCCCCGCCGCTCACGCTCAAACCGCTCATCCATCGCCCCAGCACGGCTCGCCTCAATCAGTTCCGCGTGCACCCCGTCAAACCTCTCCCGCAACCCCTCGACCGACAGGTCCTTGATCCCCGCCTCATCCCCCATCCACACCCGCGCCGGATCACGCCTCGTCAGCGTGTCGGTCCACACCCGAATCGCGCCGGCATTGTGCACCACCGTCCCATGCAGCGTCCCGATC
>JALOQT010000131.1 GCA_025453375.1 Phycisphaerales bacterium
ATGCGGTGCAGAATGCTGCCAATGGGTGGAAAGCTGGGGTGAGGGGGGCGGGGGTTGGTAGGGAATCGGGGATGGGGCGCGGCGTGAGTGTGCGAGTGGAGTTGGGCAGGATGAAGTCCTCGCCAACGCCGTCACACCGTCGTGTTTCGCGGCCTCCCTCGCCCGTCAAGTGGCTGTTCATGCCTCGGCCCTCGGCACTCAGCCCTGACACCTTTCCGCTCACATGCCGATCCGTCGCGGCGCGATGTCAATCTGCATCGCCTGCTTGGCGCGATACAGCGTCTCCTCTGCGATCGTGTTGGCTCGCGCGGCGCCGCGGCGGAGGATGTCCAGCACCAGGCCGTCGCCCTTGTCGGGGCGGGCTTCCATGTCGGCGCGGCGGGCGCGCATCGGGGTCAGCAGGGTGTTGATCGCGGCGCCGAGTTCGGCCTTGATGTGCCCGTGCATGACTTCGCCGCCGGCGGCGTACATCGCGCGAATCTCCTTGGCGCGGGCCGCGGGCAGGAAGGCGTCGCAGTATTGCAGCAGCACGTGGCTCTGCGGGACGAGCTTGGTCGCTTCGTCGGGCAGGACGGTGATCTTGTTGATCTTCTTCTGCACCGCTTTGTCGTCGTCATAGAGGAAGATCGCGTTGCCGAGGCTCTTACTCATCTTGTTGACGCCATCGAGGCCGGCGAGGCGTGCGACGCGGCCGATCTTGGCCTTGGGCACCGGGAACAGGCCGCTGGCCCCGGCGGTGCCGGGCTTGGCGTGCTCATCGAGGGGCACGCGGTTGTTGACGCCGCAGTAGAGCTGGTTGAACTTGCCGGCGACATCGCGGCACATTTCGATGTGCGCTTCCTGATCCTCGCCGACGGGCACAAGCTCGGGGCGGAAGGCCAGAATGTCGGCACACTGGCCGACGGCATACATCGGGAAGCCGAAGGGGTACGAATCACCGAGGCCCTTGGTGTCGATCTCGGTCTTGAGCGTCGGGTTGCGCATGACCTTGTTGAAAGGCAGCAGCATCGCGAAGAAGAAGGTCAGTTCGGCGATGGCCGGAATCTCCGACTGCAGCACGAAGGTGCTGGCATCGGGGTCCAGCCCGACGGCCAGCCAGTCCTTGACGATGCCCATCGTGTTGGCGCGGATGTCCGCCGGTTTTTCCGCCAGCGTGGTGAAGGCGTGCACGTTGGCGATCAGGAAGAAGCAGTCGTATTGCTGCTGGAGTTGCAGGCGATTTTCGAGGCTGCCGACATAGTGCCCCAGGTGCAGGCCGGTGGAGGTCGGCGTGTCGCCGGTGAGGATGCGCGGCTTGCCGGCGGTGGTCGCAGTGGCGTGGGGGGTCGACATAGGCGGGGAGGGTAGCGGCGGGGCCAACGGCGGGCGTCAGGCGTGGGCGTTCGGCGTGGGCATGCTGCACGCTGCGCTCGATGATCGGACGTTGTGCCGTCTTGGGTGAGCCAGGCATGTTCGTGCGTGCGGATTGGATTCGGTTCGGCAGGTGGGCTACTTTGACTTCGCATGCCCCTGGCGCTTTCAGTTCGCGCTCTTCGTTCCCGACTGGCTCCCGCCCAAGGGGCCAGGAGTTCGGGTGTTCGTCCGATGGCGCTCACGGAGGTGCCGCGGTTCGTGCGAGATGAACTAGGGCTGGCGGGGCTGCTGCTGACGACTGATGTGCTGGTCGGGGCCGATCGTGCGCGGCTGAATCAGATTCTCGAAGCCGCCGACAAAGCCGGGTGCCCGGTGCTGGGCCTGTCGCAGAGTGAGCCGCTGGACCTGGCCACTGAGGATGAACTGCGGGGCGAGGCGGCGGTGGAGCGGTGCATGCGCGTCGCGCAGGCGGCGCACTGGATGGGATGCTCGGCGTTTTCGATCCCTGTGCTGGCCCCGGACAACGAAGACGCGCTGGAGACCGTGGCCGACCGCCTCAAGGGCGTCGCGCGGCGCAGCGAGAAGCTCGACCTCAACCTGGCCATCGCCCCGATGCCCGGCCCCGGCCTGACGGCTACCGCCGAGCGCGTCAGCGAACTGCTCAAGAAGATCGGCGGCTTCCGCATCGGCACATTGCCGGACTTTGCGACGGCGGCGACGAGCGGAGACCCGGTGGCGTATCTGCGCCGGCTGGTGCCGTATGCGACGCTGGTGGTCGCCAGCGGGGTGAAGTTTGAATCGGCGGTGAAGATCGTCAAGAGCGACGGGGGCGGCGCTGGCGGGGCGGGCGAAGGTGGAGCGGGGGCTGGGGGAAGGGGTAAGGGCAAGAAGAAGGTCGAGGCCGCGCCGGCACCGGCTGGCGATGAAGATCGCCTCAGCAGCGCGGCGACGCCTGCCGAGCGTGCGGCGGAACTGGTCCACAGCGGGTATGACCTGGCCCAGCTAGGCTCGGTCCTCGTGGCGGTGGGCTTTGAGGGGTCGATCGCGCTGGACTATCGCGGGAATGACGACCCGCTGGCGCCGATCCTGGCGATCAAGAATGTGCTGGAGCGCCTCTTCAGCACAGGCGTGGATGACGCGATCCTGGAAGGGCTTGACGATCTGCCGGAGTTGCCGGACGATGAAGAGGAAAAGGCGTAAGCGGGAAGGGACGGAGCGACGGAGCGACGAAGCGACGAAGGGAAGGCAAAGATACGGAGTCGGGCAGCGGACGCGTGCGGAGTTGGGTGAGTGAGTTGACGGAACCACGGTTGCCGATTGCCCAGTCCCGATTCCCCACTCGCACCGCCGCCTTCGCCTCTTGATCGACTGAGCAGTTCACACGCTGGAGCCAATGGTGCACGGGGCCATCGCCATGTCGGGAGCAGCCAACCAGCACGGCACGCAGTCCGGCCCGGTCATCGTCGGGGCGGGTGCTGGCATCGTCAGCGGGCTACCGGCCAAGTTTGTCGTCACGATCGATGGCCAGGCCGCGACGGGCAAGAGCAGCACGGGCCTGCGCCTCGCCCAGCGGCTCGGCGCTTCGTTCTTGGACACTGGCGCGATGTATCGCGACGCGACGGCCCTGGCCCTGGAGCGGCGCGTGCCGATCGACGACGCGCAGGCGATCATCCGGCTGGTGCAGGCCGAGCGCACTGAAGGGATGCAGTGGGTTCGCTCGCCGGGCAATGGCTATGCCGGGTTGCTGCAGTCGCCTGAGTTTGTCGAGCGTCTGCGTTCGGCGGCGGTGGATGCGGCGGTCTCGGTCGTGGCCAAGCACAAGGCGCTGCGGGAGCTGCTGATCGATTGGCAACGCCGCGCCGCGGTGGATCATGGCCGGCTCGTCACCGAAGGGCGCGATCAGGGCAGCGTGGTCTTCAAGACCAGCGCGCTGTGCAAGTTCTTCCTGGTCGCCTCGCCGCAGGTCCGGGCGCAGCGCCGAGCCGAGCAACTGACCGCCCGCGGCGTGCTGGCCGATGTCGGGGCGATCGAAGCCAACCTCGTCTCCCGCGACCAGATCGACGCCAGCCACGCCATGCGCTTCGACGAAGACATGATCGAAGTCAACACGACGAAACTGACCGAAGATCAGGTCGTCGACCACCTCGTCACGCTGGTGCGGCAAGCCGCGGCCGACCGGGCCAGCGAGTAAGCCTCGTCGGAAGCCTTTCGCACGGAGGCGCGGAGGCGCAGACGAAAGGCAGATTGAACTCAAAGGGCTCGAAGGGCGCGAAGAAGGCAGGAGAAGATGAGTGGGGGGGAAGAAGCAGATGGTTGTTGCGTACGCGTCATCGACCTCAACGCTGAACTCGCGATCGGCACACCGCTATCAACACCTCGGGCTTCTCACCCCAAATCCGAGCCACAATACATTCTCCTCCTCTGTCTTCTTCTCACCCTTCGAGTCCTTCGAGTTCAATCCGCCTCTCTCCGTGTCTCCCTGTGAGAGGCCCCAGGACTTGCCTACTTCATCACATTCAGGCTCACGCGGCGTTCGAGTTCTTCGACCGGCTTGGCCACGAGGTCATAGCCGTCGCTGCCGACGATCGTGCAGCGGATCAGTTCGCCGGGTGACAGTTCACGCCGGGATTGCACATACGTCACGCTGTCGATCTGCGGGGCTTGCGCGAATGTGCGGCCGCTGTAGAGTCGCCCGCCACTGCCGACGCCCGAGGTTGCGCGGCCCTGGCTGCGCATCGCGCTGTCGATCAGCACATCCATCCGCACGCCTGTGCTCGCCGGGCGGTGTTCGTCGAACTGGTCGGCCAGTGCCTTCTGGCGGGCGAAGGCGATGGACTGCTGCAGTTCCATGATCTCGTTGCGCCGCCGCGCCTTGGTCTCGGCCGGCACCGCGAGCTTCGGATCGGCCTCCATCGTGCCCGCGACGGTGCCCGGCTCCTGGCTGTATTCAAACACGCCGAGGTTTTCGAAGCGTTGCTCCTCGACGAAGCGCATCAGCGCTTCGTGATCGGCCTCGGTCTCGCCCGGGAAGCCGCTGATGAAGGTCGTCCGCAGCGCGATGCCCGGCACGTGCGTGCGGAGATTGTCCAGCAGGCGCTTGGTCGCATCCGCGGTGATGTGGCGGCGCATCGCGCTGAGCATCGCATCACTGGCGTGCTGCAGGGGCATGTCGATGTATCGCAGCACGCGCGGCGTGCTGGCGATCGCCTTCATCATCGACACGCTGAAGTTGCTCGGATACGCATACATCAACCGCACCCAGCCCGTGTGGCTGCCGACGGCCAGTTCGTCAAAGGCCTTGCTGACTGATCGCAGCATCGTCGGCATCCCGCCGCGGCCTTCGTCATCGGCGCCGATGCCGATGTCATCGCCGT
>JALOQT010000132.1 GCA_025453375.1 Phycisphaerales bacterium
CATGATCTTCATCTGCGTGGGCACACCCAGTGATGATCGCGGGCACACGGATCTGAAGTACATCCACAGCGCGGCCGATGCGATTGCCGACGTGCTGACGAGCCTGGGGCCGAAGCAGAAGCCCAAGGTGATCGTCGTCAAGAGCACGGTGCCGGTGGGCACGACGCTGATGGTCCGCGATCGCATCCGGGCGCGGGTCGGGCCGACGATCCCCTTCGAGGTCGCCAACAACCCGGAGTTCCTGAAGGAAGGGGCGGCGATCGACGACTTCAACAAGCCCGATCGCGTGGTGTGCGGCGTTGAGCATGACTGGGTCGGCGATGCGATGCGCGAGCTGTATGACCCGTTCGTCCGCAACGGGCACCCAATCTATGTGATGGACATCCTCTCCAGCGAGATGGTGAAATACGCCAGCAACAACTTCCTGGCGACGAAGATTTCGTTCGTCAACGAGATGGCCAACCTGTGCGAGGCGTATGGCGCGGATGTCGGCAAGGTGCGGGAGGGGATGTGCGCTGACAAGCGGATCGGCAATCAGTTCCTGTATCCGGGGCTGGGCTACGGCGGGTCGTGCTTCCCGAAGGACACGCTGGCGTGCATCATGATGGGTGAAAAGTCGGGCATTGCGACGCTGGTGAGCAAGGCGGTGCACGATACGAATCAGCGTCAGCGTGAGCGGTTCTTTGACAAACTGCTCAATCACTTCAACGCCAAGACCAGCGCTGGCGCGCTGGCGGGCAAGACGATCGCGTTCTGGGGCATCGCCTTCAAGCCGCGGACCGATGACATCCGCGAGGCGCCGGCGGTGACGCTGATGCGCAAGGCCCTGGGCTATGGCGCCAAGGTGCGGGCGTATGACCCGGTGGCCAACGAGAATGCGCGGCATGAACTGGGCAATGCGGTGGTCATCACTGATGATCAATACGACTGCATCGCAGGGGCCGATGCGCTGGTGATCAGCACCGACTGGGATGACTTCAAGAGCCCGGACTGGGAGCGGCTGGCCAGCGCGATGCGGGGCAAGGTGATCTTCGACGGTCGCAACCTCTATCGCCCGGCCCAGATGAAAGACCGCGGGTTTGACTATTACAGCGTCGGGCGTGCGCCGGTGCGTGCGGGCATGTGAGCAGCGCCGTGGGCGTGTTACGGCGGCGATGAGCGTGTGAAACTGGTGCGCCTGTAAAACTTGGGCTGCAGGTGTTTCGCCGCGCGGGCGTGGTCGATACGCTCGGGCGATGACCGGTGTGATGGCGAATCTGGCTGAGCGGGCGAATGGTGACGTGGCCAGCGAGCCGCGGGTAGTGCTATTTACTGATACGCTGGTGGATGTCAATGGTGTGGCGAGGTTCATCGCCACGGCGGCGCGGCATGCAGCGCAGACCGGCCGCGTGCTGGCGGCGGTGACGAGTTCACCGTTGACGATGCCTGGCGGCGGCGATGTTGATGCCCGCGAAGGGATGCTGATCAATGTGCCGCCGTGGTGGTCGCGGCCGATGCCTGGCTATCCGCAGTTGCACCTGGCATGGCCGGCGCGGCAGCGATTGTGGGCGGCGGCGGATGCAGTGCGGCCGAGTGTGGTGCACGTCAGCACGCCGGGGCCGGTCGGGCTGGCGGGGCGGGCGTATGCACTGCGGCGCGGGCTGCCCCTGGTGGGGACGTATCACACGGATTTCCCGGCGTATATCGAGCACCTGTTTGGCTTTGAGCCGCTCACGGACGTGTGCGTGAAGTACATGTCGTGGTTCTATGAGCCGTTTGCCAAGGTGCTCACGCGGTCGGCGGAGTATGCCAGGCGGCTGAATCGGCTGGGGATTTGCTGCTCGCGTCTCAAGCGACTGCAGCCGGGGATTGACCTGGAGGCGTTCGGCACGCAGCACGCCCCGCGCGATGAAGGGGCGCGGTGTGCGTTCTGGCAGACATACGCCGAGCTGGGCGTGCGGGCGACGAGCATCAAGTGTCTGTATGTCGGGCGCGTGAGTGTGGAAAAGAACCTGCCGATGCTCGCCGAGGCGTGGCGGCGGGTGCAGGAATTGGCGATGCGGCGCGGCATTGACACGCAATTGATCGTCATCGGCGATGGGCCATATCGCGCGGCGATGGCGACGGCGCTGGCTGGCGCGCCTGGCGGCGATGGACGCGCGCCGGCCAGTGCGTGCTTTCTGGGGTTTCGCCATGGTGAGGAGTTGGCGAGGCTGTACGCCGCGGGGGATGTGCTGCTCTTCCCCTCGCGGACGGACACGCTTGGGCAGGTGGTGATGGAGGCGCAGGCCAGCGGGCTGGCGGCGATCGTCTCGCCCGAGGGCGGGCCGCGCGAGGTGATCAGGCCCGGGGTCAGCGGGGTCATCGCGCCGTGCACGCCCGAGGCGTGGGCGAGGGCGACGATGGACCTGCTGGTGGATCACCACCGGCGTGAGGCGATGGGCCGCGCGGGTGCGGCACAGATGGCCGAGCGCGGCTTTGCGCAGAGCTTTGAGGCGTTTTGGGAGCAGCACCGGCGCGTGCTGGCCGAGCGGGCGCTTTAGACGCGCTTGAACGATGCGCCGTCGAGCACATCGAAGCCGACGAACTGGCCGACGTGATAGTCCGCGGCTTTCTGGCGTGCGTCAGTCAGGACGCAGACGATCGGAAGCGGCAGGCCATCGACGACGACGCCGCCGCCGGCATTGATCGTCAGGGCGTTGGCCGCGGCGTCGACATGCAGGATCGTGCCCTGCACGCGACGGGGTCGACCGAAGACCGGCTCGACGAATCGGCCACCGGCCACGGTGTGGTCCACGCGTTTGGCCTGGGCGGTGATGATGCCGAGGATGCGCTTGCCGACAGGTGCGTCGGCGGGCATCGGGCCATCGGGGCGGAGGTGGAGTTGATATTGGCTGCCCGGGATAGCGATGACGACGACGCCTGGGCGCGTGGCGGTGGTGGGGATGATCTCGTGAAGCACGCCGCGGGCGATGCGCGGGTCTGTGGCGCTGGCAGTGGTCATGGGTGATGGTATCGGGGCGATGGGCGGGTTGTCTTGGCGGGTGATGTTTCGGCGGAAAACAGGCCTGATGGGGGGCGTATCGGGGGCTTGGGGGCGTGCCGAGAGGTGAAAAGATGCGTTCGAGAGTGGTTTTTGATGTGGAAAAGTGACATTGGCAGATAAAAACTGCTTGAAATCAGGTGGAAAACGCGATACATATTGAGCAGATCACGGAGGATCCGTGACATTCAGGTCACTTTTTAGGAGAATGGAATCATGGCTAAGACCGCAGTTGCCCCGAAGCTCCCGAAGTTGGTCGCGTCCGCCAAGCCCCGCAAGAAGAGCGAGCTGTACACGCTGCTGGCTGATCACAACCAGCTCAGCCGCAAGCAGATCGCGGGCATCTTTGACACGCTGCAGAAGGTCATGGTGACGGACCTGTCCAAGCCGCAGGCCAACAAGCCGCGCATGTTCGTCGTGCCGGGGCTGATGAAGCTGACGGCGACGTTCAAGCCCGCGACGAAGGCGACGACGAAGCCGAACCCGTTCAAGCCGGGCGAGATGATGGAAGTCAAGGCCAAGCCGGCCAAGACGGTCCTGAAGATCCGCGCCCTGAAGAACCTCAAGGGCTCCGTCTAACCCCGGGTCTCGTCGGAACACGTTGAAATTTGCCCGCGGCCCCGGCCCGGTCCCTCGCAGGGATCGAGCCGGGGCCGCGGGTCGTTTTGGGAAGACAGGGGCATCTGGCATCCGAAGAGGTTGTGGGATCGGGCGGCGCTCGGCCTTCACGCTCGCGTGGCTTGGCCCTCTCGGTGCCCCAGTGCCTCGGTGCCTCCGGTGCCTCAGGCCTTCTTGCCCACGCGGTTTTCGGTGCCGGCGCGGAGGCGCTGGATGTTGGCCCGGTGTTTGACGATCACCAGCAGGCTCAGCGCGGCTGTGACGATCAGGGCGGGGGCGAGGTGGCGGAGGTCGTTCGTGGCGCTGGGCTTGACGGCGCCGATGAGCCGCGCGATCGTCGGGCTGAGCAGCACCAGCGGGGGCAGCGCGATCGCCGCGGCAATGCTGGCGAGGCTGACGTAGCGGCTGACCTTGACCGTCACCAGCCACACGACAAACGCGCCGATCGCGGCGAAGGTGACGATCGGAAACACCGCCAGCAGCCCGCCAAACGCGGTGGCCACGCCCTTGCCGCCTTTGAAGCCGACCCAGGGTGAGAAGACGTGGCCCAGCACCGCCGCGACGGCGACGCCCAGCACGATCCACGACATCGCCGGGGCCGGATCAATCCGCCCCAGCGTGCCCGTGATCGCCCCGGCGACGAGCACCGGGATCGCACCCTTGAGCGCATCAAGCACGAACACGGCATAGCCGATCGGCCGGCCGAGCACGCGCAGGGCGTTGGTGGCGCCGATGTTTTTGCTGCCGTGCTGGCGGATGTCGATGCCCCTGAGCTTGCCGGCCAGCAGGCCAAAGGGCACCGAGCCGGACGCAAACCCGCCGACGAGCAGCAGGAGGAGGATCCAGGGTGTCAGTGCGTCGGGCATGGAGGGTTGGGGAAGGGAACAGGGACAAGGGAAAAGGGATCAAGAAGATGCGCGATCGGCCAAGCGACTGCCGTTCCCTCCGTCGCTTCGTCGCTTCGTCGCTTCGTCGCTTCGTCGCTGCTGGCCACTCAGCGCCCGCCGCGCATGCGTTCCTGCTGGGCGCGCATGCGTTCGGCGTGTTTGCTGGCGTCGAGCATGCGTTGCTGCATTTT
>JALOQT010000133.1 GCA_025453375.1 Phycisphaerales bacterium
CCGCACCGCCCCCGAATCCCCGGGCGTTGGCGTCGGCGCGGGTCTGTGCGGCCTTCGTTTCGTCCGAAAACACACGGCCCGGCGATCATCTCGCCGGGCCGTGCCAGAAATCCTCATCTATCCACCAATCGGCCGGATTACTTCACGCGGCGACGACGAGCGACCGCCAGCCCGCCCAGGCCCAGCAGCGCCGCAGCGCCCGGCGTGGGGATGCCGATGATCTTGAAGTCCGGGTGAATATCCGTGCCGTGCGGCAGGTGGGCCGGGAAGCCGGCATCGCCCGCCCGGGCCGAGCGGACCAGCAGCTTGCTCAGGCTCGTCACACCCAGGTCGCGCGAGAGGTCCAGCAGCAGGCCCTCGACGGTCTGCTGGCCGGCCACGTTGCCGTTGTTGTCGAAGATCGGCAGGTCGCGGCTGGGGCTGAGGCGCTGCATCGCCTCGGGCGTCACGAGGTATGACTTGCCGATGGCCTGGCCCGTCAGCGAGAGCGGCTGCAGGACGAAGTAGCTGTTGGCCCCGCCCGAGCCGCGCTCAAAGAGCATCAGTTCGCCGGCGTTGTCGTTGCCGTTGTTGTTGTCGCGGATGGCCGAAGCAAAGTGCATCTCGAACTTCCACTCGTGCCCGCCGGTGATGTCCAGGAAGTTGTTGAGGTTGTTGTTGGCAAACGCGGCGCGGATGTCAGCGTTGAAGGCCTGCTTGTCAGCCGTGGTGATGTTGTGCGGGTTGCCGTCCTGCGCTTCGAGCTTCTGGAACGGGCTGGTGTTGGTCGTCCACGGGCCACGGACGGTGCGGATCTGGTTCAGCCCGCCGCTGTAGTCAAAGTTCGTGATGCTCGAGGCGTAGACGAAGCGGTTGGAGTTGACGACGATGCCGCCGCTGTTGACGCTCGTCACCAGCAGGTCCTTGTCGATGCCCGCGCCGTTGGGATAGACCGTCGTGAAGGGCGAGCTGCTGCTGCCCGTCGCCAGCGCCGAACCCGCCGCCATCGCCACCACCGCCGTCATGATCATGCTCTTCATTGTGACACTCCCGTAGACCAACCATCAGCGATCTGCGACCTGCAGATCGACAGAGACCCATCGCAGCAACCGCAGCACACGCTGCCGCCGCCGATTCAGCCGTCCTTGCCTGACTTTTCGTCGCATCGTCCGCCCACCCCGCCGTCCCCTGATGGAGATAGCGGGAAGCGACGTGCACCGCGACCACGGCCTTCCCTGCCGTGGAGCATAATTTGCCATATCACCCATTCGGGGGCAAGCATGAGTGAAGAAAAATGCGGTTGCACGTTGCACCAGGAGTTATCTGGCGTCAACTTGGGCAAAGGCGGCGAGCTTCGGCTTCACTCTGCCTTCACAAATGATGACCCTTCCCGGCACGTGTGCAGGGCGAATCACAGCGCGGCTTGATCGCTCGGTTCACGCCTGCAGGTTCACCGGCATCACCACATACACGAAGTCCGCACCCGCCTTGAACAGGCCCGGACGGTTCGAGGCCTTCAGCTCGATGAGCACCTCCGGCTCGTCAACCGTCTTGAGCGCGTCGGCGATGAACTGCGGGTTGAACGAGATGTCGATGCTCTCGCCCTCATACCCGCTCAGGCCCATTTCGATTTCGCTCTCGCCCATCTCCGGTGCGCGGCTGGAGAGTTTCACGCTCTTGTCCTTGGCGTTGAAGCTCATGCGCACGCCGCGAGACTCTTCGTTGGTCAGCACGCTGGCCTGGCGCACGGCCCGAGCGAGATCGTCGCGGCTGGCGGCGATGCGCTTGTCCTGATCCTTCGGGATCACGTCTTCATACGCCGGGAACGCGCCCTCGACCAGCGTGGTGCTGATCATCGCCAGGGGCGTCTTCTCCTTGGCGCCGTCCATGAACGCGAAGAACGCGCGGTTGTCGGTGATCGTCACCTGCACGCCGCCCTCGGGGTCATGCCCGACGCGCTGCAGCAGGCCCAGCGCCTTGGTCGGAATGATGCAACTGGTCGCCCCCGCGCCCTTCTCGTCCTTCTCCGCCCCGCCCTTGGCCGTCGCGCGGCAGAGGGCCAGCCGGCGGCCATCGGTCGCGACCATTTCCAGTTTCTTGCCGTCACGCTTGAACAGCACGCCATTGATCGCAAAGCGGCTCGTCTCGCGGGCCGTGGCAAAACTGGTGCGCCCGATCAGCCGCATCAGCAGCCCGGCCATGACGGTGAACTGCGCACGCGTGTTGGGCTGGGCCGAGAGGTCGGCGATCGGCGGGAAGTCCGTCGCGGGGAACGCGAAGAGCTTGAACCGCGAGCGCGAGCCCTTGATGTGGCAGACATCGCCATCAAGCTCGAGGGTCACCGTCGCATCGCCATCATCGATCGACGACAGAATCGCGCGGAAGCGATCGCTGGTGACAATCGCGGTGCCCGGCTGCACGACATCAACCTTGCTGAGGCTCAGCTGCACGCTGACCTCCGCATCGGTGCCCGTCAGCGAGACGCTGCCGACGCTGCCGGTCTTGTTGGCGACGATCTTCACGCACGACAGCGCCGGGCTGGGCGAGCGCGCGGGAATGATCGAACCGACGTCATTGGCGGCCTGCAACAGGGCCGCACGATCACAGATCACCTTCATAGCCCGCACTGTAGTGACCCACAGCCCCCCACGACACGCCAAAGGACCTTCGGCCAGCCTCCCGTGGCCAACCAACAGCAAGCTCGGAATCGGCCCACGCGTGCTCCACAGGGCTGTGCACCCGACCACATCCCGACCCTGTTGCACAGGCCCGAGAACCTTGTGCCGATGAATGGCGCGTGCTCTTGAGCCGATGAATCCAACTCCATGAAGTGGTCTTCGCGCCATTCATACCGAGCCTCCGCCTTCACCCTCGTGGAGTTGATCGCCGTCATCGTCGTGCTGGCGATCCTCGCCGCCGTCGCGGTGCCCAGGTACTTTGACTATCGCGACCGCGCCGAGCGCTCTCAGTTGCGCCAGCGGACGGCGGTCATCGTCAACGCGCTGTTCAGTTACTGCCGGGACAATCAGACCATGCCGATCAACGGCAACATCGGCATGGCCCCCGCCGGCCTGATGAACTACTTCCAGGTCGATCCCTTCGTCGCGCAGCTCCCGCAGGGTGGCGGGTGGTATGACTGGGACGGTCCGAACCTCGGATCCACCGGTGTCACCGGCGTGCTCAAAACGATCCATGGCAACCCGCCGCCGCTTCCCGCCTCGGAGGCGCAAAAACTCTGGCTGGACGCCGCTCTCGACGACGGCGTGCTGGCCACGGGCCAATGGCTGAACCACGGCCAGGGAGGCATCTTTCGAACGGTGGTGATGACGCCATGACCGCCCGCGCCTTCACCCTCGTGGAGTTGATCGCCGTCATCGTCGTGCTGGCGATCCTCGCCGCCGTCGCGGTGCCGAGGTACTTTGACTATCGCGCCCGCTCGCAGGACAACGCGACGGCGTATTACCTCCGGACCTGCGGCCGGATCATGCGGCAATACATGCTCGACTCACGCTGGAACCCTACCACCGGCATAATCCTGGACAGTTCCAACTGGGCCAGCACGCCGCTGACAAGCTACTTCCAGGCCGACCCCTTCCGTCGCACACCCGGCGGCATCGGCGCCAACTGGGCCACCACGCCCGATGGCTCGTGGCACCGCTGGTCCGTGCTGTGGCCCGACCTCTCCGCCGCCCAGGCCCTGCGCATCGACACCATCATCGACGACGGCCATCTGACCAACGGGCGCGTCGCCCACAACTTTAACGGCGGGACGTGGGAAATCTGGTATCGAACCTCCGATTGACCGGAGTGTGCCCACGCACCGCCCACGCGATAACACCACGCGGACGTGCATACAGCCTCGTCGCCGGTCGATCTCCAGACCGTGCGCAAAGAGGTTTCACATCACGCCTTCACCCTCGTCGAGTTGATCGCGGTGATTGTGGTCCTGGCGGTCCTCGCGGCCGTGGCGGTGCCGCGATACTTTGACTATTCCTCGCGTGCCCGCGTCAGCGCCACAGCTTCGACGTTCAAGACCTTCGACCGCGCCATGTGGTCTTTCGTCCGCGACAACAGCGCGCCGCTCCCCGGCGACGTCGGCTGGAACTTCCTTCCCGCCGGGCTCGATCGCTACATCGAGCCCGGCACTCTCGGCGCGACCACCAACACCCCCACGCCCATCGGCGGCGTCTGGGACTGGAACAATGGCGGCGCCATAGGCGTCCCCGCCGTGCCAAACTTCAATATCTTCTCCCCCGGCGCATCGAACCCGATCACCGCCACCGCCGCCGAATTCACCGCCATCGACGCGATCGTCGACGACGGCGTGCTGACCACCGGCCGCATGCGCTGGCTGAGCAACTGGGGCCTGCACATGAGGTATGAGCCGTGACCCCGCGCGCTCGCTACATCTCGCGCACAGCCCAGCTCGCGGGCTTTACCCTCGTCGAGCTCATCGCCGTCATCGTCGTGCTGGCGATCCTCGCCGCCGTCGCGGTGCCGAGGTACTTTGACTATCGCCAGCGCAGTCTGGCCTCGGCCATCGCCGGCTCATTCAAGGCCTTCACGGCCGCGTGCCACAGCTATCGAATCGAGTTTCGGAGCCTCCCGGTCTATACCGCGCTCGGCATCCCGCCCGAACTCAGCACACGCATCGATGCCACGCGGATGCCCATGATTCGGAACGACACACAGTGGTACTACGGCACATGGGGCAACCCGGTCCCGTGGTTCGGGCT
>JALOQT010000134.1 GCA_025453375.1 Phycisphaerales bacterium
GCGGGGCTGGTGGCGGGGAAGGTGGAGAAGATCGAATCCGGCGCGACGAAGCTGCCCTGGAAACTGGTGGGCGATACAGGCTCGCAGGCGGACTTCTTCCTGCTGTTTGTGCTGGTGCCCGGGGCGGCGGGGCTGTTGATCCTGGCGGTCAGCCCGCTGCTGAAGCGGCTGCAACGGCGGAGTGATGATTGAATGCGGCGGCCTGGGCCTGCGAGATGGCCAGACTGCCGATCCGTGCACGCTCGTGCGGGCTGAAGGAGCGTGACGATGATTCGATCGATATGCGTGGTGATTGGCTGTTATGTGCTGATGGGCGTGCTGATCATGGGCCTGTTCATGGCCATGTGGCTGGGGCTTGGCGTGGATTGGCTGCTGACGCCGGGCAGCTATCAGGGCGGGGTGTTCCTGTGTGTGGCGGCGCCGTCGATCACCGTTGGTGTTGGCCTGCTGGGCGGGTTGGTGTGCGCGAAGCTGGCCACGGCTCGGCACTTTCCCAAGCCGGTGTGGGTGCTGGCAGGCATCGTGCTGATCCTCGGCGGGCTGATGGCGGCGGCCACGCTGCAGAAACCCTTCCCGGCCGACCCGCGGCCAGCGGGGATGACGATGGAGCAGTTGATGCAGGTCGGGCGCGAGCCGACATGGCTGGCGATCTTCAACCCGCTCGGCGGCGCGGCGGCGGTGCTACTCGGCGGGATGGTGCTCGGCCGGCCCAAGCGTGCGTGAGGGCTGGCTGCGGGTTTACGCGTCCTTGCCAGCGGCGGCGGGGACGAGCTGCGTAGAGGCGATGAGGCGATAGGTTTCGCTGCGCTCCAGAAGGTCGTGGTGGCGGCCGGTGGCTTCGATGCGGCCCTGGTTCATCACGACGATCAGGTCGGCGTGAATCACCGTGCTGAGGCGGTGGGCGACGATCAGGCACGTGCGCGGCGGGGTGGCGGGGGTGGCGTCAGTTGCGGGCGAGGAGGCAGCGGTGCCGCGGGTGAACTCGGCCAGGGCGTCGGCGATTTTGGCTTCGCTGTCGCTGTCGACCATGCTGGTGGCTTCGTCGAGGATGACGATGCCGGGGTCCTTGAGGATCGCGCGGGCGATGCAGAGGCGCTGGCGCTGGCCGCCGGAAAGGCCGGCGCCCTGCTCGCCGAGAACCGTGTCGTAGCCATCGGGGCGGGCGAGGATAAAGTCCTCGGCGCGGGCCTTGCGGGCGGCGGCGCGGACCTGCGCATCGGTGGCGGACTCGACGGCGTAGGCGATGTTCTCGCGAATCGTGCCGGAGAAGAGCGGGGCCTCCTGCGTGACGACGCCGATCTGCGCGCGGAGGGATTCGAGCGTGACGGTGCGGATATCGATGTCGTCGATGCGGATGGAGCCGGAGGCAGGCTCGATGAGGCGGGGGATGAGGGAGAGGAGGGTGGTCTTGCCGCAGCCGTTGGGGCCGACGAAGGCGACGGTCTGCCCGTGCGGGATGGTCAGGGAGATGCGGTCAAGGGCGGGGCGCTCGGCGCCGGGGTACGTCACGGAGATGTCGTCGATCGTGATCGACGCGGCGTGGCGCGGGAGAGACGCCAAGGGTGCGGCGGTGCGGGCGTCTGAACCTGGCTCCAGCGGCTCGGCGGCGAGCTGGCGCAGACGGCCGGCGGCGGCGCCGGCGACTTGCAGTTCGTTGTAGAGGGCGGTGAGGGGCTTGAGGCAGGCGGCGGCGACGGCGAGGCTGCCCAAGGTCAGGAGAAAGTCGGCCGGGTCGAGTTTGTTGTCGATGATGGCCTTGGCCGGGATGATGGCCATGGCGCCGAGGACGATGATGCCGACGGCTTCGACGATCGGGCTGGACAGCGCGCGGGCGGTGCGGACGCGGAGGTCAAAGTTGAGGAAGGCGTCGACGGCGCGGCTGAAGCGCGAGTGCTCGCGCGGTTCGGCGGTGCTGGTCTTGACGACGCGAATCTGCGAGAGGGCTTCGCTCGCCACTTTCTGTGTGTCGGCGTAGGCGGCGAGACTGCTGCGGCTGGCGCGACGGACGGTGGTGCCGAGCTTCTTGATGATATAGCCCAGCACGAGGCCGACGACGACCGCGCCGAGGGCCAGGCGCCATTCGGTGATCAGCGCGACGCCCAGAGCGGCGAGGCCCTTGAAGACCTGGCCGAGGGCCTTGCTGAGCAGCGAGATGAAGCCGGACCAGAGCTGCTGTGTGTCAAAGATGACACGCGAGACGAGGCTGCTGGCCCCTTCGCCCATGACGCGCAGCATCGGCAGGCGGATGACGCGGGCGTAGAGGTCTTTGCGGATGTCGGCGACGGCGCGGCTGGCGATGGTGTAGCTGAGATAGGTGTGGGCGAAGTTGGCGATGGCGCCGAGAATCGTCAGCACGCCGAGGGTGATGATGACCGTCAGTACGGCGTCATAGCGGCCGGTGGGCAGGGCGGCGATCCAGGCATCGGGGATCAGGTCGCGGGCGTGCTTGGTGTCGAGATTGGAGACCAGTTGCGGGAGTGTCGGGCCGGCGGGGTCGAGGATCGCTGAGAGGGCCGGGCCCATCGCCAGCAGGCCCGCGCCGAGGCTGCCGGCGGAGAAGATCGCAGCGAGGATGGCCAGGGCCAGTGCGCCGCGGTACTTCAGCATGGAACGGGCATAGATCCAGACATCTCGCATCGGGCATTATTGCGGAGCGGGGCGTCAGTGGCTGGCCATCGGCAGATTGCGACGGATGATTTCCAGTGCGGCGTGCAGATAGGGCTTGCTGCCTTCGCGTTCCATCAAGGCTGGAGCGCAGGCGGCGGTGAGGACGCGCCGGACGCAGGCGAGCATGCCGTAGTCCTCGGTGTCGGCCATGCCCAGTTCGCGCCGGTGCAGGGCGAGCTCCTTGACGGGGTTGACGTGGCAGAGGCCGTCGGGCCTACCCCAACTGGTTCGTTCGAGGTAGAGGGCGTCCTCGACCCAGTGGCCGGTGTGGACCAGGGCGAGGTCGATGAGCACGAGGGTGCCATCGGCGCGGCGCATGGCGTTGCCCGGGTGCAGGTCGCCATGGCACCAGGCGTTGCAGGGGCGGTTGGTCCAGCGGGCCAGGAGGAAGTCGAGCCGGTGCATGATCGCTTTGAGCTCGTTGTTCCAGTGCTGGGCTTCTGGCCCGTCGACGATTGTGCGGCGTTTGACGACTTCACGGCTCTTGGCGATGATGCTGGCGAAGTCGATCTGCTTGGCCTCTGTGTCGGGCCGGATCGGTTCGATGTCGCGGGCGAGGCGCTCAAAGCGCGCGGCGGCGGTGAGCATATCGCGCACGTCCTGGGCGGTCATCGCGGCACCGACTGGGGCGCCGGGCAGACGCTCCAGGACGAGCCAGGCGAAGTCGTAATCGCCCATGGATGTGCCGTGAGCGAGCACACGCGGCGTGACGGGTGAGGGATCGGCGACCTGAGCTTCGGCGCTGCGGACGGTCCATCGATATTCGACGCTGTTGACAGGAGCTTTGATGACGACGGGGTGGGGTTGGCCGTGGTCATCGATGTAGGTGGCGTAGCCGGTGGCGCCGCCGCCGCGCTGGTAGGTGCTTCGGAACCAGGTGAGGCCCTGGACGCGGGCCGGGCCGCCGATTTCGGCGATGAGTGACGGCGCCAGTGCCTGAACGAGCGACGCGCCAGCCTCGGGAGCGAAGAAACCCATTGCGCCGAGTGTACCCGCGCCGGGCGGGTGTGCGGTGCAGATTCGGACGTTGGGCCGGATGTTTTGGCGTCAATAGGTGTTGAGCTTGTGAGCGTGGCCGAAGTGCGCTGGCCCGCGGGCAAGCAGGGCGGCGATGCGGATGCCAGCGCGACCGTCGCCGTAGCGCTTGTCAGGCTTGGGCACGCGGGCGGTGGCTCGCTTGATGGCGGCGAAGATCGCGCGGGTCGCCAGCGCGTCACACTGGGTGACGTTGGCGGGCATCTCGCGCCCGCGCTGGCGCTGGCCGACGTTGACCACCGGCACGCCGATGGCGGCGGCTTCGATCAGGCCGGCTGATGAGTTGCCGATGAGCACGCCGCGGGCGGCGCGGAGGGTGGCGAGCAGATCCAGGAACTTGGGGCGGTCCCAGTGTGTGCGCGCGAACTGGACCTCGGCTGAGCTAACGATGTCTTTGGCCATCGCTCGGTATGTCTGGCGGATGGCGTGGCTGCCAGGGTCGGAGTTGGGCAGGAGGACGCAGGTGTGCAAGTCGATCGATGCTGCGGCCTTGCGGGAGGTGACGAACTGCCTCGCGGCCAGCACGGACGCGCGGGCGACCTGGGCCTCCTGGCCGTCAAGCCCGCCGGGGTGCAGGAGGACCGCGGCGATCACGCCCGGGGCGGCATGGTGCTTGACGCGCACGTTCCAGTGGGGCGACTTGATGTCATCGAGCGAGGGGGAGCCGGTACGGATGACGCGGGCCGGGTCTTCGCCCATTTTGATGAGCCGCGTGGCACTGCCGACGGTGGCTGGGCAGTGCAGGTGAGCGAGTTTGGAGATCGCGTGACGCATCGCCTCGTCGGCGATGCCCTCGGCGCGATCGCCGCCATGAATGTGGCAGATCGGCACGCCAGCGACGGCGGCAGCGCTGGCCGCGGCGAAGGCTTCGATGCGATCGCCCAGCACGACGAGCCAGTCGGGCGCGTCCTTCGCCAGAATCTCGGCGAACTGCGCGACGCCCTGCGCGAAGGCGCGGGCGTGATCAAGGCGGGTGCGATCCGTCGGACGCTGCATCCGGACGGTGTGGTC
>JALOQT010000135.1 GCA_025453375.1 Phycisphaerales bacterium
CCGCCACTGGCAAACACCTGCACCTCGATCCCCCCGCCAGCCGCCCCCGCCCCGCCGACCCTGCCCGCGATCGCCTGCCCGCGCACGCCCGGCGTCGGCTCGATCCCGCTGCCGGCGATCCGCACCTCGCGCCCCTGGCCATCGATCAGGCGCGTCACGCCGCGCTGGCGAAGGTCCTCACTCATCTGCCGTGCGAGGTCGCGCTGCGCCACCAGCATCGCCAGGCGACGCTTGGGGTTGGCCACGAGGTTCAGTTTCTCCGGCCGCGCCTTGGCCGAGGCCAGTTCGG
Source organism: Phycisphaerales bacterium (assembly GCA_025453375.1). Taxonomy (GTDB): domain Bacteria; phylum Planctomycetota; class Phycisphaerae; order Phycisphaerales; family UBA1924; genus JAJTGZ01. The sequence goes on from JALOQT010000135.1 coordinate 290, forward strand.
CCCACGACAGATACTTCGGATCATCGCGAAACGCGCTGGGCAAGGTCATCCGCACTTCGGTCGAATCAGCCGTGCCCACCGCCGTCTCCCCGCGCCCGGCCAGCGGGTCCTTCAGCCGCATGAACACTCGCGTGACCTGCTCTCGCCCGCCCATGGCGCTCGCCCCCGCCCCGGCAAACCGCGCCCCGCCCGCATCGTCGCGCCGCTCGCCGGTCGCCTCTGCCTGCCCATCCCACGCCGAGACCGTGTCGTGAAACAGCCAGACCTCCGCCAGCGGCGCTGCCAGTTCACGCTTGACGTTCCGCTGGCTGTCCAGCTCCACCGCCACCACCCCCTGCAGCAGGAAATGCCGATACGCCCCGCTGCCCGGCTGCGGCTGGCGCTCCACCAGTTTGTCGGCGTACAGCAACTGATTCCCACGCTCCAGCGCCTGCCCGCGCCCGATCGCCGCCTGCAGCAGGCGCGTCGCATCGTCAGTGATCAGTTCCTGCATCTGCCGCAAGAACCGCGGCATCACCTGGTCGGCCATCACAAACAGCCCCGCCCCCAGCACCACCCCCAGCACCCCCGCAGGCACCAGCACCCGCCGATGCGACACGCCCCCGGCATAGCACGCCGTCAGTTCATTGTCCTGGCTCATGCGGTGATACGCAAGCGTCGCCGCGAACCCCCCGGCAAAGGGCAACGCATATTGCAGCATCGGCACCGCGGCCAAGGCCATCAGTTTCAGCGCCTCCAGCGGCCCCAGCGTGCCATTGGCCAGCCACCGCACGCTGACGGCAAAGCTCGCCACGACCACCACCACCGCCGTGGCAATCAGCAGCGTGCGGAGCAACTCCGCCAGCAAAAACCGCCAAAGGGTCAAAGGCCATCGCCACATCGCGTGAAATCAGGATAGCAACACATGCCCCATGTCATCGTGCCGCGAGACGCTCACCCCGCCGCGATGATCATCTCCGCCGCCTCGACGATCGACGGCGCCCACAGCCCACCGGCCAGCGCCAGATCGGCCGCGCTCCCGCTCGTGCCCAGCAGCACGCAGCGTGACGCCGCCACCCCCGCCGCCACGCCCGCCTGCACATCCCGCGGCTTATCCCCCACGCACCACGACTGCGCGACGGCGACACCCATCTCGCCGCACGCCGCGGCGAGCATCGCCCCCGAAGGCTTCCGCCACGCGTGCTCCGACGCCCACATCGCCACCGACCCCGTCGGATGATGCGGACAGGCATACACGCCCGCCAGCGTCACGCCAAAGGGCAGCAGCAACGCCCGCATCGCGTCATTGACGGCGTGCAAGTCCGCCAGCGTCCCATGCCCGCGTGCGATGCCGCCCTGGTTGGAATGGACGATCAGCAGATACCCCGCACGGGCAAGCCGCGCCAGCGCCGGCCCCGCCCCCGGCCACAGGCGCACCCGCGCCGGGTCATACAAATCGCCAGGGACGGGCAGGTCACTGGTCATCCGCGTCGTATCAAGGATTGTGTCATCGCGATCGAGCAACACCGCCCGCCGCCCGCCACCACCGCTCAGGTTCGACAGATTCGGGTGGAGGTTCGGGTGGAGGATTTGGCTCATGGTGCTCGCACGCGTCACGGCGAAGTAGCCCGCGCCGGGCAGCTCCCCGCCCCGCCGCGGCACATGTCAATCACGCCCGCGGGCGGGCACCCCGGCCGCCACACACGCAGAAGTGATCCCACGGGGAATCGAACCCCGGCCTCGTCCTTGAAAGGGACGCGTCCTAGCCGCTAGACGATGGGACCGTCGGGGCGATGATAGGTCAACGCCTAGGGCATGTGAAGGGCCCGCGCTGCGGGGATCGAGGCACCGGGGGATCGAGAGTTCGAGAGTTCGAGGGATCGAGGGATCGAGGGATCGAGGGAAGCTGTCGCTCCGCGACATGCCCTTCTTCTGATGCCCGATGCCTTCTGCCCCGTCAATCACACGCGCTGAGCACGTCTGCCGCGCGGGCGGGGAGGTGGTCGCGTAGGCGGGTGATTTCGCGGTGCAGGACGCAGCGATAGTGGGCCAGGCGTTTGCCCGGGTCATCCAGTTGCCCGCCGAAGGTGCGGGAGAGGTCTTTGTAGATCAGTTTGACGGGCAGCTCGGTGATGCGCAAGCCGTGCGCCACCGCCTGCGGCCAGAACTGCATCGGAAACGCGTACCCCGTCTCCGTCAGCGTCAGGCGCTTCAGCGCCGAGACGCGGTGGGACTTGTACCCGCAGAAGGTGTCAGTCAGTGGCGGGTCCAGCGCGAGGCGCTGGTTGATCTCGGCGGTCATCGCGACGTTGATTGCCCGCCGATCCGCCGGGGGCGTGGTGCCCTCGTCCATCGAGGCGATGTAGCGTGAGCCGGAGAAGATGTCGGTGCCAAAGAGCGGGTCGCCGGCGAGATCGGCCCGGCGCTGCGCGTCGAAGAAGACCGGCAGCCGTGCGGGCTCGTGCTGCTCGTCGCAGTCCATCGTGATGACCCAGTCATACCCCCGGGCCTCGGCACGGGCGAAGGCATCGATCAGCGACGCGCCATACCCGCTGTTGCGCTCATGGCGAATCACCTGCACCGGCAGCGAGGCCAGCAAGCCGGGCGTGGCATCGGTCGAGCCGTCATCGATCACGAGCACATCGCTGGCAAACTCCAGCACATGCCGAATCACCCGCGTGACGTATCGCGCCTCGTTGAAGATCGGAATGGCTACCAACGTGCGCATCTCGGGAGAATCCATACGAGCCGGGCGGATAGTTGGTTCGACGCCGATCAAAGCGGGGACGTCGAGCGCCAGGCGTTCGCCCTCGCGGCGGCGTTGAGCGCATCGCGTGCAGCAACGAAAAAGGGGCGGCATCAAGCCGCCCCTGGAAACTCAACTGACGCGCAGATGGAACCCAACCCTGTGCTCACCCGGCCCTCGGCCCTCCTCACTGGGCCATCAGCAGCTCTTCCAGCGTCGGGGCCTTGCCTTCGGGGCTTGCGGCCATCGCGGCCTCGGCGGCTTCCTTCAACTGCTTGTTGCCCAGGAAGTTCGCCTCCAGCTCGACGCGGATCTTCTCCATCGCCTTGTTCTGGATCTGACGAACGCGCTCTTTCGTCACGCCGATGATCTGGCCAACCTGCTCCAGCGTCATCGGCTTGTCCAGCTCGCCAGACTCCAGCCCGAAGCGATGCTCGATGACCGTCCGCTCGACGTCCGTCAGTTCGCACCGGTTCTCCAGCACGATCCGTTTGACCTCGCCGGCCAGGTCCTTCTCGAAAGTGGCCCGCTTGGTCTCCAGGAAGTTGGACTTCTCCAGCTTCGGGTCAAAGTCCGTCGGGAACCGCTGGCGATACTTGCTCAGCTTCATCCCCTGGCGGCTGAACGCCTTGAGGATCGCACGACACGCGTACGTGCTGAACTTGTACCCGCGGCCCGCGTCGAACTTGTCCACCGCGCGGAGCAGCGCCATGTTGCCCTCGCTGACCAGGTCAGCAAAGTCAACCTCGCTCATCCGCGCGCGCTTGGCCATCGCCAGCACCAGCGCCAGGTTCGTATTGGCAATCTGCTCGCGGATCAGGTCGCTCTTGCGATACCAGCGCAGAATCTCATGCGCCTGCTCGAGCGTCGGATTGCGCGAGGGCGTCGCCCACACGTCCTGCTGGATCTTCCAGATCCGGTACCGGGCGTAGTTGAACTGGTGAAACAGCACCTTCTCCTGCGCGCCAGTCAGGATCACCTGCTGAGCGTGCTTGATCGTCCGCGTGCGGCCGGAGAGGTCGTCCATCACCGGGTGATACCAGGTGGTGTCAGGCTTGGGAATCTCCGGGGCCTCTTCGTAAATCTTCTGGGAGGCGTCGTCCTCGTAGAACGCCGGGCTGTCGATGAAGTCCTGCTCGGTGGCCATCACGGTGGCGAGCAGCTCCTGATCGATCGCGCTGAGCTTGCCGATCTTGCGGGCGACCGGAGCCGCGGCAACATCGGTGCCCTCGACCTTCGTCGCCTTCTTGGCGCCGGCCTTCTTGGTGGCCTTGGCGGGCTTCTTCTCGGCGGCGGCGGACGTGACATCCTCCGCAGCCGTCGCGACGTCTTGCAGATCGACGCGGCTGCGCCGACGTTGCTGCTCAAGCGGGCTGGGGCTATGGCTGGTCATCGTCTCACCGGGGGCAATCAAAAGGTCAGTCCCGTCAAACGACGCATCACTGCTCAGCGATACATCGTCATGGGCGTCAACATACTCGAAACACGACTCGTTCACATGCTGGCTCATGATTCGAACACCTCCGTCTTCGCGTTCGCTGCGAAACAAAGGCGAGTGGGTCATTCTCGCACTGGATTACACGAAACGGACCCGGAACACACCCGCACGACCACACGCCCCTCAGCCGCCCGACGCCGGGCCAGGCTGACGCTCTCACGCGTGTGTCACTCCGCA
>JALOQT010000136.1 GCA_025453375.1 Phycisphaerales bacterium
GGCCTTCTTGCGGCCGGTGCCGAGGCCGATGAGGCACTTGGCGTAGCCGTTCTTGAAGTAGACCTTCAGGGGGACCAGTGAGTTGCCCTTGATCTCGCTGGCCTTGAGCAGGCGGATGATTTCGCGTTTGCCGGCGAGCAGTTTGCGGATGCGCAGCGCATCGGGCTGATTGTGGGCGGCGGGGCCGTAATGGCCGATGTTGACCCCGTGCAGATAGAGGCCCAGGCCGCCGCGGCTTTGCGGGCCTTCGGCGCGGACCCAGCCTTCGCCGATGCTGATCTTGCCTTCGCGGACGGCTTTGACTTCGCTGCCGGCCAGGATGATGCCGCACTCGAGGGTGTCGAGGATTTCGTAATCGAACCGCGCTTTGCGGTTTTCGATTGTCGGGGTGTCATCCTTCGGGCGGGGCACAGGGGTGAAGCATAGGAAGACCGGCCGAGACGCCCATGTGGCGCCTCAGCGGGCGCCGGTGAAGGCGCCGAAACGCAGCAGCACGCGCGTGCGGAGCTGTGTCGGGCCGATGCCGACGAGCTCGGCATTGAGCCACTCTTCATCGCTGACTTGCTGACGCATCGCCGCGAGGGTGGAGGCGGTGAAGACGAACTGGAAATCGTCGACGAACGCGCGGGCCCGCAGGGGGCCGATGATCAGTTCGAGCTCCTGCACACCGGCGGCCTCGCCTCGCAGGTCGCCGACGTTTGGCCAGGTGTGCGCGGTGATGGCGACGAACGGCGATCGCTCGACCAGCGCGTCGTGGAGTGTGCGCTGGGCCTTGTAGTCATCCGGCTGGAACTTGGCCGCGTCTTCGCGTCCGTGGGCCAGGACCATCTCGCGGATCTTGGCGACCAGTGCGGCCTGGTCATTATGCACTGGCGAGGCGGGGTCGTAGTCCTTGCCCAGGGCGCCGTGACAGTTGGCGCAGCGTGCGTCAAAGAACGTCACCGGGCCGATGGCCAGGGGGGCGGCCCACGCGGTGGGCGTGGGCATCGCACCGGCGCGAGGCTGGCTGGGTTTCTGGTCGCAACCGATGATCGCGGCAGACAGCCCGAGCGCCAGCCAGACGGCCAGTGCGCCGGCATGGCCGAACGTGAGCCGTCCATGAGGGCAAGCCCGCGATTGCGGCTCGATACGCCGAGGAGTGGAACTGTCCATACGCTCCGGAGCGTATCGCCACTGTCTTCGGGCGTCGAATCGCATGAATGGTGTGCCTGGACATGACGGGTTGGGACGAGCCGTGCGGCATGGCGGCTTTACGCTCATCGAGCTGCTGGTGGTCATTGCGATCGTCGCGCTGCTGGTGGGGCTGATTGTGCCGGCGCTGAGCCGGGCGCGGGAGGCGGGGCGGTCGACCTTGTGCCTGAGCAACCTTCGCCAGAACTTCGTGATCTGCCGGGCGTACGCCGACGAGAACAAGGGGCGCTCGCCGGTGCTGGGCACGCCCTATGGCTCGCGGCCGAACTGGGCGTTTGTGGTGATGGAGAACCAGGGGCGGACGGGCACATCCTCGGAGGTGTTCGTCAGCGGGGCGAACACCACGCTGGTGTGCCCGACGCATCGCTTTCTGCTGCCGGACGTGCAGCGGACGTATGCGATCAACGCGACGGGGCACAACAAGAACCCCTTTGCGACAGACCCGGATGACTATGACGAGCAACCGGTAAGCATTCGTCTGGACAACATCGCCGACCCGGCGTCGGCGCTGTTCATGATCGATGGTGCGCGGATTCCTGACACGCCGGCGACGCGCACCGCCAGCGTGCTGGACTTCCGCCTGCCGGAGCATGTGGCCCAGCGCGTCGCGAGCATCCACTCCGGCGGCGGTCGGGGCGGGCGATTCAACAGCGTGCACGGCGATGGGCATGGGGCGTCCTACGCCGCGCCGACGCCTGAGACCTCCGGCGAGGGGCAGACGCCGGGCGTCGATTCGACGCTGCCTGCACACTTCCGCACACCTTTGCCGTGAGTGAGGCTCAGTATGCGCCGAAATGAACACCGCCCCGAGGATGACCCCGGGGCGGTGGTTGAAACTTTGCAATGATCGGCCCGATCGGCTTACTTCCGGCTTACTTCACCTTGCCGACGAACATGCCGACGATCGCACAGACGACCAGCACGCCAGCCAGCCCGCCGACGACGGCCCACAGGTTGCCCGCAACCAAGGCGACCAGCCCGCCCGTCGCGCCGCCCATGGCCATGAAGACCACGGCGATCGCCACGACGCAGACGATGACCATGCCCAGGGCCAGGCCACCGACCAGGCCGCTGAGCTTGTCGATCGGCTCGACGGCGACCATCATCATGCCCGCGCCGGCTGCGCCAGCCGCGGCCATGCCGACGTCGCTGGCGACGCCTGCATCCTCGAACATGCTCGGGGCACTCACGGCCCCGCCCCCACCACCACGCAGGGCGGGCGAGCCGCCGACGGGCGTTGCGGTGAGGTCGGCGGATTGATCGCGCGAGTCCTTGTCATACGCGTCACCCAGGATGCCGGCACCGATGCCGGTGTCGTCCTTGCTGTCGCGGGTGAGGTTGAGCAGGCCCGAGCCTGAGGCGTTGGGGTCGCCGACTTTGACGCCGCCGACTGAGCCGGTGATCTGCGTCTGGGCGGAGGCGTCGCTGGTGTCTTCCAGGTCGTCGGCCTCGAAGATCGAGATGCCGGACTTCTCCTTGGTGGTCTCGCCTGCGCTCTTGGCCGCGGGCATCGCGCCGCTGTCGGCCAGGCTGATGGCGTCATCAGTGCGGCTGTCGGCCAGGGGGATGCTCGAACTGCCACCGCCGCCGTCGTTGGTCAGCAGATCGATCTGGCTGGCCTTGTAGACGGGCTTGCCGGCGTTGATGAGACGCTCGACTTCACCCCGGCGAGCGCGGCTCTCCAGCTCTTCGGGCGAGATGCCCAGCTTTGCCGCCGCTTCGTCCTCGCTGTAGAACATCTTGGCCATAAGCCCATGACTCCCAAGGGGTTGAGAAACCGAAAACCGTCAGTGCCCGATCCCATACGCCGGGCCGAACCGACCGGGTGCGATGATAACCCCTTCCGGCGCGACATGCACGCGGCCAGATATCCGCCAAACACCCAAACACAATCCACACGTTGCACACATCCACTCACCGAACCCCCCACTGCAGCCCGACATACAACCTCAGGGCGGTTTCCACATCCACGCCCCTGCGACGCTCTGACTGCGAGGCCCACCATGCGCACGACCCATCTGACGACGGCGATAATGCTCACCCTCAGCGCTGGGCTGATGCTGGCGAGTCCGAGTGATGCGCTGGCCCAGGCGGGCGGGCGACCGGCGGCTGGGCAAGCCGCGGGGCAGCCGCCGCTCGGTGGCGGGCGGATTCTCGATCGCGGGCTCTCGCCGACGTGGGGGCGTGTCAACACGCCGACGTTCGACCTGCAGGCGATGGTGCGGTACAACAACGCCATCGTGTCGGGTGATGCGACGGGCGGGCGGTCGCTGCGGGTGCCGACTGGGTATTCATCGACCTCGAGCTTTGGCCGCAGCAGCACGTCGATCTCCACTTTCAATCGCGACGCGGCGGACTGGCGCGTCTCGGTCCTCGCGGCCCAGCAGGGCGGCGGCACGATCGGCAGCAGCAGCCTGGATCGTGGCTTTCTCGGCGCGGGGATGAACCTGGGGCCGATCGGGCCGAACACCACGCGCGTCTCGACGGGGCTGGACGCCGCGGCGATGGCGGCGCGGGCGGCGCCCTCGCGCTCGATCAGCAGCCGGGCCGATGGGCGCTCGGGCCTGCTTGTGGGCTTCAACGTCAACCCCGAGGGGCGCATGAGCACGGTGCGGGCCAGCACGCTGCGCGGGCTGATCTCTGAACCGATCGACACGCGGGCCGGCAGCGCGATGCTGGATCTGTCGGCATCCCCGCGTGATGAAGGCCAGCAAGTCGGCGCTGACGGCCGCGTGATTCGCGAGCCGCTGCGCGATCGGCTGACGCCCGTCACAGGGGCCGTCACGGGGCCTGGCACGGGAACAGGCACGGGCACGAACGCCGGCGCCAATCCGTCGGACGTCAACCGTCAGGCACTGCGCGGCGCGACGGCGCCGGGCTCCTCGATCGCCAGCCCACGCACCGCGGGGGATTCGATCCGGCAGGCGTTCCGCGATACGGCCCGGCGCGATCCGATCACCGGGCAGCGCCCGCAGCGTGACCGCATCACCCCCGGGCCGACTGAGACGCCCGACCCGACCAAGGCCCCCGCCCGCACCGATGCGGATATCGATCTGGGCCTGGCCCGCCTGCGGGCACGCCTGCTGGGCCAGCCGGAGCCGACGAGCCTCGGCGCGGCTGACGCGCCTGCCGATCCGCGGCGTTTGCAGCCCTTGCCGACGATGGGCGCCGCGCTGACGGCCAGCCGCACCAGCGCAACGCCGACGCCCAGTGGCTCGGCGCCGGCGACCAGCGCGGGTGGCGCCAGCGCGCCAGCCTCGCCTGAGCGCGCGACGGACATCAACGAGTCGGATGTGACAATCGCCGTCCGCAACTTACAGGAGATGCGCGTGCGGATCGATGAACTCGTCCCGCCCGGCGCGTCGATCACGCAGGCGGCCGATGGGTATCTGCACCTGGGCCAGCAACTGATGCGTGAGACGCGGTATCTGTCGGCGGATGATGCCTTCTCGCAGGTGCTGCTGCGCCGGCCCGATGACCTGATGGCCCGCG
>JALOQT010000137.1 GCA_025453375.1 Phycisphaerales bacterium
CGCCGCGGCACGTTCCGCGTCGTCAGCGGCCGCAACTCCGGCGAGCTGATCGCCCGACCGCAGCGGCGTCGCCTTCGCCATCAGGTCCTTGAGGTCCTCGAAAACATAGCGGTCGGTGCCAACCGCATAGGCATAACCTGCCATGGCTCATCCTTCCCCGCCGGCCGCAAGCGCGGCCGGCGCACTGACATTACCTACAGACGGACCAAGCATCGTCGTCCTTCAGTCCTCTTCGCCCGGTGCATGAGCCACCAGATGATGCCGGCTGTAGAGCGCAAAATACGCGACGAAAACAGCGTAAGCGATGGCCGAGAGCGCCGCCACACTGATTTCCGTGCCGGCAACGGCCATCTTCTTATCGCTGAGAAAGACCGCGACCAAGGCGATGCAAGCCAGCACCAGTGCGATACCCGAGGTCAAGATTCCGCCGGGCGTGCTGTAGGGCCGCGGAAGATCGGGCTCGGAGACCCTGAGTTTGATATGCGAAGCCATCATAAGAATATAGGAGATCGTGGCCCCGAACACCGCCATCAGGATCAACTGATCGCCCTGTTCGGTCAGCGACAACAGGAAGCCCACGATGCCGGGCACGATCAACGCCACCCATGGCGACTTGCGCGCGTTCGTCAGCGACAGGCCGCGCGGCAGATATCCGGCGCGCGACATGGCGAAGATCAGACGCGAATACGCATAGATGATGGAGAAGAAGCTGGCGATCAGACCGGCCAGACCGACGAAGTTGTCAGCCTCGCCAGCGTCCTGCGTCAGGACGACATTGACGTCATCGCCATCTGCCGCGGCTCATCAACTAAGGCCGGCGCGCCCCGCAGCGGCTTGGAGTCCGTCGCGACCGTCACCCTTCCCCTCGGCGCCGTCGCCGACGATCACCTCTCCCCCGCGCCGATGGCCAGCACGACCGCGACCCTCGCCCTGGGCGATGCGCTGGCCCTGTGCACAAGCCGCGTCCTGGGCGTCAGCGAGGCGGACTTTGCCCGACGCCACCCCGGCGGCAGTCTGGGCGAACTGATGAAACCCCTGCGCGGGGCACTGCGATTTCTCGTCGGCCAGAACCTTCACCCCCAGCCGGACAATCTCTCGCTGGCCCAGGCCCTCCGCGCGGCGGATGTCGATGGCCGCCGCCCCGGCGCCCTGCTGCTAGTCGACCCCCGCCGCGGCACGCTCACGGGCATCCTGACCGATGGCGACCTCCGCCGCATCGTGCTGAAAGACCCCGCCCTGCTGCAGCGCCCCGCCCGCGACCTGATGACCCGCACCCCCAGCACCCTGCGCGATACCGACCTCGTCCGCGACGCCGTCCGCCTCGTCCGCCAGTTCCGGCGCGATGAAGTGCCCGTGGTCGATTCAACCGGCCGCCCCGTCGGCCTGCTGGACGTGCAAGACCTCGTCGCCCTGCGGCTGGTGCGGGACGAAAGCTGAAGGAGGAAGGAGGAAGGTTGAATGAGAAACCGCACGACTGCTCTGCTCGCGCAGAGCGTTCGTTGAGTTTCTCATTCAACCTTCAACCTTCCTCCTTTGCCTTCAGCCTTCCACCGTCCACCTTCAAAAACACCGCCGGCCGTCACGCAGCTCCATTCGGAGCCGCCTGACGGCCGGCGGTGGGGGGGAAATCAAAGCGGGCGAAGGGACTTGAACCCTCGACCCTCACGTTGGCAACGTGATGCTCTACCACTGAGCTACGCCCGCATCTGCACTTGTCACCCGCGCCTTGCGGCGTGGGGGAGAAGGTTACACCACTGACCTGCATCGGTCAACTGCCCAGCCCACCTGAGCCGCCGGCCCGCCATTGTGGAGCCGTTCGATCAGTTATTGACCGGCTGGACGATGTCGTCAAAGTCCAGCATCACGTCCGTCCCGTCCGGGCCCATCCGCAGGCCGTTCGGGTCCACGCCCGCACCGGACATCGCCCACTTGCGGGCACCCGCATCCTGCGTGCCGAGGTACACGCCATCACGCCCGGCGGCGTGGAACACCATCGTCCCGCGCGGCTCGCCCGGGCGAAGGTCCGTCGAACTGATCACCGTCGGGAACCCGGCGTTGGCCAGCATCACCGCCAGCGACCCGCGCGTGCCATCGGCCGTGATGGCATGCCCAGGCGGCGTGCCACCACCCGCCGCGCCGCCGATCAGGCTGCCGACTTCGGTGCTCGAGATGAACTGCTGATTCCGCAGCTCGCGGCCAAGCGCCGCACTGTTGAGGTACGTCGCATTGCTGGCCCAATAGAACCGAGCCGGCTCATTGCCCGAGTTGATCGCGACAAACCGCGAACCCTTCCGTGGGTCCTGCGCCCAGGCGAGGATCGGCTGGCCGAACGCATCGACCAGGTCAGGAATCTGCGCGTTGGCCGCGTTGCTCACCCGCCCGGTGACGACTTCAAAGTACTTGCGGTCCGGCGTGTAATACCCGCCGGTGCTGGTGATGTTCGTTGCGCTGGTCGGCGCGTTGTTGGTCGCGCCGATGAGCCCGGGGTCGACATTCACGGTGCCGTTCGCCGTGCCCGGCCCGACGCTGTTGACGATGCCGCCGCCCGTCCCGCCGACGACGCCGCCGGAGAGGTCCAGCAGCACGTTCTGCATCGCAGAGAAGCCCGCGCCCTGGTTGGCGACCGAGCCCATTTCGACGGCGGAGAAGAAGCCCGGATCACGCCGATGGTCAATCCGGAACCGCTGGCTGCTGCTGGCCACATCGCGAATGACGCTCTGGCTGGCCGAAACCCGCGCGCTGATCCGCGCGGCCCGCAGGCTGGGGATCAGCACGCCGACGACGATCGACACAATCGTCAGCACCACCAGCAGCTCCACCAGCGAAAAGCCCGCACGGCGAGCACCAGACAGGCGGACAGACGACAGAGAGTTCATTGGCAACATGTGGCTCACTCGGCAAAGGTCACGCACTCACACCAACCCACGACACCCCCGCAAACATTTCATCGCACACCGACGCGCCAAACCAGGGACACTCCGGCGACACGCCAGCCCCAGCGTATCAACTCGTCGAGTCGGAGACCAAGAGGCTTTGGATTCACCCGCGGCCCGAAATGTGCCGAACGCACACGCCGCCACACCACCGTCAGACTCCGACACGAGCCCCCATCTATTCGACACCCACGCCCCCTCGGATCCCCGTACTGACACCGATCCCCGCTCCCTCGGACCACGCGAAACGAAACTGCGAGATGGCGAACAACCGGCCCACGACCCACGTACGGGTATAGTACGGATAGTGATTTCGTAAAGTTCATCGCATCGGGACAATCGACAGGTCCTCCACGAGTCAGTCGTTTTCAGAGAAGCCTCATGATCGATACCTGTTACTACGACGGTCGCTGTGGCCTCTGTACACGCTCCCGCCGCGTGCTGGAAGCGTTGGACTTCCGCGGCGTCCTGCGGTTCGTCGATCAGCACGCCCTCGACCCCGCCCGCCTGCCCGTGGATGTGCAGACCGCCAACGTCGGCATGCCCATGCAGACGGCCGACGGGCGGGTGCTCGTCGGTTTTCCTGCCGTGCGCCGGGCGCTGCGAAGGACGGTGATCGGTGCGCCGTTGGCCGGGCTGATGTACGTGCCCGGAATTAGCCACGTTTGCGCATGGGCCTATGGCATCATCGCGCGCCATCGTCGGGCGTGTGCAATCTGAGCGAGGCCGCGATTGGCTGAGCTCCCCTCAGTTCTGCTCCCAATTCTGCTCCCAGTTTGGCCCCCAGTTCGGGGGTACACAAGATTGGGGGAAGATTCCCCCCGGTCCGGGAATCTGCCGATAATGCGCGTATGCACGCTTTGCTTGACCAAGCCGTTGTTGGAGAAGCCGCCAGTGTGGCCGATGCGCTGGAGGCCGCGCGTCAGCATGCCGCGTCGCGCGGGCGGGTGATTGTGGAGGTCAAGCTTGATGGCGTGCCATTGAGCAATGAGCAGCTCGACGCGCCGGAGACGGCGCCGGCTGGCGCGAAGCTTGAGTGCATCTCGGCTGATCCGCGGGCGCTGGTGGGTCAGAGTTTCCTGCAGGCGGCCGATGCGCTGGATGAAGCGCGGGTGCTGCAGGGTGATGCCGCCGGGGCGCTGATGGCCGGCAAGGTCGAGGAAGCCTTTTCGAGCCTGACGGAAGTGATCAGCGTGTGGGAGTCTGTGCGTCGCGTCGTCGAGCAGGGGCCGGCGCTGGTGGGCGTGCAGGCGGAGGAACTGTGCCCGCCGGGGACGGACTTCGCGGCCCGGACGATGCAGCTCGGCTCGGCATTGAGCGCGATGAAAGGCTCGATGGTCGCGCAGGATTGGGCCGGGCTGGCGGACTTGCTGCAAGTCGAGATGGATGAGCAGGCGGGCATCTGGGTCGAGTTGCTCGGGGCGATGGGCCGATTCGCGGCGGGGCAGGGCGCGAACACGGGCGGGCAGGGGCATGCATGACGATCAATCGCACGGCTGGGGAACACATCGATGCGCTGATGGACCAGGCCAGCGAAGCGCTGGTGCGGCGTGATTACTTCCTGGCTGAGCGGCTGGCGGCCGAGTGCCTCATCAAGGCCTTGACGCGCAAGGACTATCAGCGTGCGGGGCGGATCATCAACCCACTGCAGGAAGCCCGGCGGCAGAAGCGCGACATGGCGTGGGACGTGGGCAAGGTCACGGTGCTCGTCGAGCCGATCAGCGAGACGTTCGTGCCCGAGGCTCGGCCCGGCGACGATTCGTGCGTACATCGATGAGCCGGAAGTGCCTCCCGCGCCCGCGCCGCCCGCGACGGGCAAGGGCAAGAAGAAGGCCGCGGAGCCGGTCGGGCCTGCCCCGATCGTCAACCCGTTTGGCACATTCATCACGCCCTCGCTGGCGTGGATGCTCGCTGCGGGCGAGGCCTTGGGCGATGCGGCGATCGAGCAGGTCTCGACGATGAACGTCTTTCAGCGCGTTGACGAACTGGCCCAACGCCTGGCGGCACACCCGGATCACGAAAAACTCCACCAGCGACTGCGCGAAGCCTGCGAAGCGGCGGCACGCGAAGCCCTGATCAACCCCGCCGGGGCACGCTCGGCG